>DKND01000116.1:0-141 GCA_002470605.1 Opitutia bacterium UBA7397 | reverse complement strand
CCGCAACGGATTCACGAAGACCAAGCGGCCACCCGGACGGAGTACTTCAGATGACAATCGGAACAGATCCGCAAAGAGCCCATGCATGTTAGGCACCCGGACGCGGCGACCCAGCGGCGGATTGGAAATCACCAAAGATAC
>DKND01000016.1:4288-9398 GCA_002470605.1 Opitutia bacterium UBA7397 | reverse complement strand
GTGTTCTCGGTCTGCCCATTAGCGTCGAGCTTGGCCAAAAGCTTACCCACGGAATCGTCGAGGTGCGTGAGCATCGCGGCGAAGATGCGTCGGTGCACGTCGGGGATGTCCTTGAAGCGCGCCATGTGGACGTCGGTTCCCTGCATCGGGCTGTGGACGGCGTTATAGGCCAGATAGAGGAAGAAAGGTTTCTCCTTCGAGCGGTCGAAGAAGTCCATCGCCTCACGCGTGAACGCATCGGTGAGATTGCTTGGTTCGTTGACGACGACTTGGCCGCGGAGAATGGGATTGTCCTTATTGTATTCGGGTTCGTCGGACTTCAGATGATCGCTCAGGACCAAGCGGCCATCGGGGGAGGTCCAGCGGCCCATCGCGTCGTCTGGCAGATTCTTACGACGTAGCCAGGTCGTATTGCCCTTGCCGGGCTCAGGTTCGAAATAATGGCCCTCGTGGAGGAAGCCGAAAAATTCGTCAAAGCCTCGCTGCTGCGGGTGGAAGGGGGCAGTGCCGCCCAGGTGCCATTTGCCGACGAGGCCCGTGTGGTAGCCCGCAGTGCGTAGGCGATCGGCGATGGTGGGGATGCCGACGGGGAGGCCGATGCCTGGTTGCAGGTTCTTGCTGCCGATCGGGTTGAACTCGAAGCCGAAGCTCGTCTGGTATCGTCCGGTCATCAGCGCGGCACGGGATGCAGCACAAAAGGGGGCTGTGACATAACCATCCGTGAAGCGTGCGCCCTTGGCGATGAGCCGATCGATGTTCGGCGTAGGGATTCCGTTGCCGCCATAGCAACCCAGCTCGCCGTAACCCAGGTCATCCGCGACGATGAATAGCACGTTGGGCTTCTTCGTTTCAGCCGCCAGAAGCGGTGCTAGCGAAGTGAGCAACAGGCAGAGGAAGGTGAGTGGCTTCATCGGGATGATGTACCCGATTATCGAAGGACCTTTCCGGTTGGCTAGGCGGAACTCGGCTGGACACGCTTCATTATCCGTCAATTGAAGGGAGGGAGGGCGACTAACGCTTCACCGGCAGCCACTGCGCGGCGTCGATGATCAAGATGTCTGTGTTGTGTCTAATTTATCTGCGCTTACTTCAGGGTGCGGAGGGCTTGGAGTCCCTGCTGCGCAGTCTTGCGGGAGCGCTCATCGCTCAGCCATGCGAGGGCATGCGTCAGGTCATTTTCGGCTTGGGCTGGTTTCTTGACGGCAACGAAGGCCCGCCCGCGGGTGAGATAGCCGTCACCGCGTTTCCAGAAAGGCCATTGTTCGATGTCCTCAGTCGCGAACTGCGCGACGACCTCGAGTGCTTTGCCTTGGGCGATGAGATTTTGCATCGCTACGGTTTTCCGAACGGCGGCAACAGGGATTTGGGCGGCGAGGTCAGTCGCCTGATTGAAATTCTTGAGACTGATGGCGATGGATGCGGCTTGCTCGAGCGCGGCGGATTTTTGGAAATCAGTAAGTTTGCCTTCAGTTAAGGCGAGGTTGGCCTTAAGGGCTTCGCTCAGCGGGCGTAGTTTGCCAACGTCACGGAGCGCCGTGGCGAAATCACGGACACTCGGATCCGCAACGAAAGGGTGAGACCGGCCATCATAGAAATGGGCAAACTTCATGGGCTCATCAAAACGGTCGGTACCCGTCGGCGAAAGAGCGCTGCGCTCGATGCCGTCAGCCCGAATGCGCTGACGACAAAGATTGATATGCCATGGCAGGCTTTGCGTGGGCTTTCGCCCGATTATTTGATGGAGCGGGTCATTCTCATCCTGCGTGATGGGCAAGCGCAGCTCGATGGTCCAATAGCCGTCAGCGATACGTGTGGAGATTTCGGCTTGGGCATCCCACGCGGCCGTGGCGCCGTTCGGTGCGCCCCGGTCTAGGCAGGCTGACGCCCCGGAGGGGTTCACTGCGATGGTGTAATAAGAATGCGTTTCGGTCGCGACCTGGATAATCACCGCATCGCCTCGCCAAAGTGCGTCGTCTCCATCCTTAATGGTGGTGATATTGGGTTTCTCGCCCAGACGTTCGTCGCAGCGTATAGCAAGGTAGAGGCTGTTGCCTTGCCATCCGGCTTTGTATGAAGTCCCCAAGGTGGGTAGGCGGCCGGTCTCCAGTTCGCGGAACTTACCGGTGGCTGCTATGGGGCAATTAAGCCAGTACGCATCATCCAGTTGTCCATCAATCACGATACCGCTTGCGTCGCCGACCATCCGAACCGCTGGCACTGGACCACGTTTCTGGCCGAGCTGATCAGACTTCATCCTAAGTCCTTTGAGGAAGTCGTCGATGAGAGCGAGGCGTCGGCCATAGATGCTGGTAGCGTCGGTTTGGGCTTTCGCATGAGCGAAGAGGGCGAGGGCTTCGTCGGCCTTCGATTTATCCGCTTCCATGGCCGACCAGTTTACCTCGCAGAAGTTGAAGAAGCTGAGGATTTCCTTCTCTGCCGGACCGTAGAATAGCCTGCAGTATTCCTTCAAGATCGCCTCGGAGTCGGCATTCCGCCCACCCCATTGCATGCGGGCTGTGAAGTAGACGAGAAAGTGGTTGAAGCCTATCCCCGACTTATCGAAATCGTTGCGAACAGTCAGCCAGATGTCTTCGCCCTGTGACATGCCTTTGGTGGCGTTCAGGGAGTCGCCAAGAGCGTGTGCCGCAAAGGCGGGCAGATACCACCCACGATCGGTAAACGGATAGTTTTCGAAATTCAGGATTGGATTGTCAGACTTCGATAACCATGCCTCGCGGAGGGCCGTCGGTTCGTTTTCGCCGACCGCCATATTCTGTCCGCCGTTCATTGGTCGGCGTCCACCGACGATACACACCAGCACGTTAGGTTCGAGCTTGCGGATTTTCAGTGGCGGGAGCGTATAGGTACCATAAGCGCAGTTAAGAACCTTGGCGTGAGGGTGCGTTTTCCCGATCTCCTTGGCTACGCGGTTCACGAAATCCCACACGTAGTCGGAGAGCAGGCCTTTTCGATCACGCTCAGGAGATGCCTTTTCCTTGCACTTGTCGCATTCGCAGATGGCGCCGTAGCCATCGGGTGGCATGATGGACACGCTCCGGAAGTGATAGGTGTCGAGTTGAGCTCTGGCCCATCGCACCGTTTCCTGGAAGAGTTCGTCATTTGAGTAGCACAGCTGGTTCTTGGATGAGCCTGGCTTGATGTCGCGCTTGCCACCATAAAGTGCGAACCACTCCGGGTGGGCCGAGAAAGTCGCCTCATTACCCGTCATAGTTGCCATACCGTGGGCGATTTGCAGGGAGTCGTCATTGCGGATGCCAAGGCGCATCGCCCATTTTGCCGTGAGGGGACCGACTGTGCCGAAACGGAAGTTGAACTGACGGAGCATGAAGTCGGGCTGTATGGTCTCGTCGACTCTCGGCAAAACGATGGTCGTCATCGTCGGCATGACCTCCCCCAGTTCGCCTGGCAGGTACCATCTGGCACCGAGTTTATGCATGAAGGCGCAAACTGCGTTAAAACTGCCGCGCTCATCGAGACCCCAGAGATCGAGAGTCTCGTTTTTGGCGGTGATTGTACCGTCCGGCTTGCCCGTATCGCCGGGCAGACGTATTCTATGTTTATAAAGGCCCATGTTCGGCATGCCCCAAGGGGAGCCGGTGAGTCCTTCCCACTCCTTCTGGGCGCGTTTGATGTCACTATTGTTTTGTGCGTAGGGTGCTATGGGCGTGAAGTCGCTGTCATCACCGATGAGCGCCATCCAGTCGGCACCGGTTGTGATTCGATACGCGCCATACTTGAGGCCGCCGGGTGGTATCCCGAGCGTGTCAGTATGCTTGCTGCGCCCGATGAAGACCTTGCAGGGCATCTTCCCGCTCGGTGTGTTTACGATTGGCAGGCGAGCGCCGGAAATCTTTTCGATATCGTCACGAAACTCTTGAGCCGCCAAACGCTGTGAACGTGTGGGCGTTTCGGAAAGGATGATTTCCGCCCGTGCCACGCCGTTTTCAACGAGAAGCGGTTCTCCCGCCCATGCGAGCTGCAGGGCTATGAGCAGGGCGGAGGCGAGGCGGATAGGGTGCATGAATTGAGGGGGGCGAGGTTGGGCGGCTCAGCGCTTAATCGGCAGCCACTGCACGGCGTCGACGATCACGTAACCATCGGTGCCGGCGTTGCCGATCTCGACCCAGCTGTCCTTGCCCGCGGCGAACTCAAAGGTGCCGACGACATGGAAGAGGCCGTCGCTCGGCTTGAGCTTCTGATTCACGATGGCCTTGGTCTCGCCGTTGGCGTGATGAATCTTGACGGGGACGTTCGTGGCGCGATTGGCGTTGATGCTGTACGAGACGGCGACGCGGTAAGAGCCGGCGGCGGCCAGGGCGGGGGTAAAGCGCGCCGTCATCGCGCCTTTCTCGGCGTTGCCGTCGTGGCGATAGCCGTCGCCAACGAAGCCTGCGGAGGTGGAGCCGGTCGTCTCGAACCCTTTGATCGTGGCTTCGTTGTCATCGACGATGATGCCGGCGAGCTTCGTCTTACCGGTGCCGCGGCCGGTGCCAGCCGCTGGGGTCGTCGTCACGAAGTCGAGCATCTGCCCGCTGGCGAGGAGACGTTCCTTGAGTGCACCGACATCAATAGCTTGGACGGAAGTATTTCCTTCGATGGCGAGGCCGGCGGCAGTGGCGGCGGACTGACCGAGCACCATGAAGACGGGCTCCATGCGGATCGAACCGTAGGCGATGTGGCTGGCGCTCATGCAGACCGGTACGAGGAGGTTGGTGCATTCGGAGGCCTTGGGGCGGAGGCTGCGGTAGCTGACCGGGTAGGGTTTACTGCCGACCTCAACGTCGCCCTCGTTGCGGACGAAGCCTTCCTTGGTCACAAAGCGTTGGATGTGGTGCGAGTCCATGTTGTAGGCGCCCATGCCGACGGAGTCGTCGATGACCTCGACGCGACGGCAGTTCTTTTCGGACATAACGTAATCGGAGATCATTCGGCGAGCTTCGCGGACATAGAGTTGGCGAGGCCAATTGCCGTTGTCCTTAAACTCATCCTTCGCCAGGCCGAGTTTCTGGAACGCGAGGCGCATCTTCTCCGGCACCCGCGGGTGGTAAGCGTAGGTCCACATCAGCCCCTTCTGCCAGTCCTCGTGGGC
>DKND01000016.1:746-4205 GCA_002470605.1 Opitutia bacterium UBA7397 | reverse complement strand
GCCGGCTTCTCCCAGTCGCGGCGGTTTTCTGGGACATCCGTCGTGCACATGCGGAAGTTGTAGGCCTGGACCTTGCGGTCGCCGGCGCCGTCGGGGCCTGGGATCTCCTTCTCGATGCCAGGAAGCAGGCCGCTGGCGGGGTCGCCTTTCTTCACATAAGGGTCGACCTCGACCTTGAACTGGTGGGACTTCGCATGGCCGACCTGGACGCCGTTGAGCGTCTCGCCGTAGGTAGCGTTGGCCTCGCGGCCGACGTGATAGCTGACGCCGGCCTTGGCCATCAGGTCGCCTTCGTAGGTCGCATCGATGAAAATCTTGCCCGAGAACTCACGTCCGCTCTCCATGACAATCTTCACGATGCGGGTGCCGTCCTTGATCACGCCTTTCTTAAGGTCGAGGCGTTCAGCGTATACGACCGTCACTTTGTCTCCGGCGGCCTTGAGCATCTGGTCGTAGACCGCGGTGGCCACGTGGGGCTCGAAGGTCCACATCGTACCTTCGTCGGCAGCGTTGCCGTGGGGGCGCTTGGAGAAATATTCCTGGCGCGTCTGGTGGGCCCACTTGGCATCGTCGGCGTAGTACTTCGCGATGGAGGTATAGAATTCGCGGGAGATCCCGCCGATGGCCTTCTTATTGCCGATATCAGTGGCGCCGAGACCGCCGGTGGTCAGACCGCCGAGGAACTTGGTCGGTTCGATGAGCACGGCCGTACGGCCTTCGCGTGCGGCTTGGATGGCCGCGGTGATCCCGCCCGAGGTGCCGCCGTAGATGACGATGTCCTGGGCGGGGAGGGCGGCGGAGAGACCGAGCAGGGAAAGCAGCAGGGGGCGCATGGGGATGCGCCGATGTCAGCAGGTCCCGGCGACCCTGCAATCCCGTTCCTTAAGAGCGCAGTCCGCGCAGGCTACCCGTGCTGGTGGCGAACTTGTCGGCTTCGACGCCAAGATTCTGGAGCATGCTCACGTAGAGGTTGGCCAGCGGTGTGTTGTTGACGGTGTCGAAGCTCAGGTGCTGGCCGTGGCGGAAGCCGCCGCCTGCGAGGATCAGCGGGAGGTTCTGATTGCTGTGCGAGTTGGCGTTGCCGAGGCAGCTGCCGTAGAGAATCTGTGTGCGGTCGAGGAGGTTGCCGCCGGTCTCTCGCGTCTCACGGAAGGCCGAGAGCATCTCGCCGAAGACGGCCAGCTGGGCCTCCTCGATCTTGCGGAGTTCGGAGATCTTGTCCGGCTCGTTGCCGTGGTGGGTGAGGCCGTGGGTCTCGTTCTTCACGCCGGGGACGTGCGGCACGACGGAAAAAGTGCTGAGAGAAAGCGTGACGACACGGGTGCTGTCGGTCTGCAAGGCTAGGCGGACGAGGTCAAACATCAGGCGCGAGCGGGCGACGACTTCGTTGGCGTCGGCGATATCCTTCGGCATCGGGTAATCCACCTTGGGCTTAGGTCGGTTCTCCCAAGCGATGCTGCGTTCGAGGCGTCCTTCGAGCTCGCGCACGCTCTGGAAGTATTGGTCGAGACGGGCGCGGTCCTGCGGATCGGAGCTCTTTTCAAGTCGCTTGGCTTTATCGAGGATCAGGTCGAGCACGCTGCCGCCGGCCTGGATACGGCGCATGGTGGCGGCTTTCTCTTCGGGCGTGCCAGCGACGAAGAGCTTCCGGTAGAGCCGTTCGGCGCTGGCCTCGGCGGGAAGAATGACGCCGGAGCGGGAGACGGCAACTGAGTCGGCGTAATGTTCGCCTTGGCGGACGGCCACGGCGAGCGAGGAGAAGCGGGTGTCTTCGCCGATTTTCTCTGCGGCCAGTTGGTCGAGTGAGAGGCTGTTACGGAAAGTTGGCTGACCGGGATGCGGCGCGCCGGAGAGGAAGCATTGTCCGGCGTGGTGATTGCCGTCGACGCCTGGGTGTGAGAGCCCGGCAAAGGTCGTGAATTGGTCGCGCTGTTTCGCCAGCAGATCGAGGTAGGGGCTCGAGATCTCGCCGACCTTCGGGAAGAAAAAGGCGGGCATCATCCCGAGGGGCACGTGGATGGCGACCAGGCGTTTGGGCGGTGCCTTCTCCGCTTCCCTGGCCAGGGCGGGTAGGGCGAGGCAGGCGCCGGCGGCGAAGAGGAAGTCTCGGCGGTTCATGGGGATCGGTGGAGTGGATTATTCTTTTTGCTCGATAAGTAATGCGGCTACGAAGCAAAGACCGATAGTGCCGACGAACCAAATATTTTCCAGCCAGTTAACGTTGGTGGACGTTCTAAGAAGTAGCATTAAAACTGTCAGGATACTTGACAGTCCCATCAGGATGTTGGCCAAAGTTTTTTTCATAAATTAGCGAGAAAGTGGGAGGAAGAGTGCGCTCTGGGCGAGCTCATGGATGAGTGAACGCAGGCCGTATCCGTTCGCCTTGGTCTGTGCGACGATACGACGGATCTCGACGCGGTCAGCGTAATTAATTTCCGTTCCCGTTGCGTAGCGGGCGAGGTGCGCCACGAAGGCGCGGGCGAGTTTCTCGTCATCGGTCGCCAACAGATCGACGAAAGCGGCGGTGTCGCGGAAGGCACGACCGTCGCGCAGTGCGCCGGAGGCGTCGACCTTCGGGCCAAGTTTATATTCGACCTTCCAGTCGATGTGGCCCTTTTCGGGCGGCAAGTCGCCTTGGCCGTTTGAGCGATAGCGCGTGCGAAGGCCGCCGATAGGATCGAACGCTTCGAGGGCGAAGCCTGGGGCATCAATCTTCGCGTGACAGGCGGCACAGCTCGGGTCGGAGCGGTGCTTGTTCAACTGTTCGCGGATCGTCGTCGTACCGCGGGTGTCGGGGTCGACCGCCGAGACGCCGGGTGGCGGCGGAGGCGCTGGTGCGTCGAGCAGACGGTCCGAGACCCAGACGCCGCGTTTGACCGGTGAGGTCGTCGTGCCGTTGGCGGTCAGCTTATGGATCGCGGCTTGGCCGAGTAGGCCGCCGCGCAAGCTCTCGGAGGGTAGGGTGACTTTGCGCACTTCCACGCCTTGGATGCCACCGATGTCATAGTGTTCTGCCAGCCGTTGGGTGAGCATCGCGAAGCCGGGCTTTAGTAAGGAGCGAGCTGGGAGGTCCTGGGTGATGAGCTCGCGGAGAAAGGCTGGAGTCTCTTCGGCGACGCCATCGCCGAGTAGGAAGCGGTATTCCGGATAAAGTTTTGGATCGGGATTGGTCTCGTCGAGGCGACCGAGCTCGAGCCACTGGCGGGCGAAGTCGCGAGTGAAGCGTTCGGCCTTGGGGTCGGCGAGCATGCGGTCGACCTGAGCGAGAAGCAACGCCGGCTCGTGGAGCTTGAGTTGTCGAGCGGTTCCGAGGAGCTCGGCGTCCGGTGGGCCGTTCCAGAGCCAATAGGAGAGCCTCGAGGCGAGTGCGTAGTCGGGATTATCTGCGAACAGGGGCGATTCTTTCTTGGTGTCCCCAGGTAGGAAGAGGAATTCCGGCGAGGTCAGTACGGCCACGTA
>DKND01000016.1:0-637 GCA_002470605.1 Opitutia bacterium UBA7397 | reverse complement strand
TTCGGCTCACGTTCGGCGGGTGTGAGGTCGAAATAAATGCTGGGTAAGTAGCCCCCTTGGCTGCGGATCTTTTCCCGGTGCGGAGGCAAGGCATCACCGCCGGTCCAGGGCTTGATCGGTAGGTTGCCGAAGAGGCGCGTGTGGCTGACCGGCGGCCAGACTGGGTTGAGGGGGCCTTCGATCTCGAACCAATCGAGGGCCACGCCGGGGCCGACATGTTTGACGGCACGTCCAGCGACCTGCCCAACGCGTAAGCCGATCCAAGGAATAGACACTGGGTCAAAGACGATGGATTCATGGGCATCGAGCCAAGCGGTGACCTCGCCGACCTTTGATTCCATTGAGGGGGCGGTGAAAACGGCGAGAAGTCGGCCGCCTTCCTGTTGTTTGCCTTCTTCGTGCGCGCGTAGCACGGCGGCTTGAGGTGCGTCGCAAGGATTCGGCTTCCCGTTCGCCCAACGGAAGCCCCAGGTCGAGAGGCGGAGGCGGTAAGTGCCGGCGAAGATCGGAGCGACGTTCATCGCCGCTTCGTAGCCGGAGAGATTGGGATTGAGGAGACCAACCGCGCTCTGGCTCTTGGCGACTACCGGGCTTTTGATCAAGGCGTTCCTGTCCTTAAGGTCAGGTCCCTCGAAGC
>DKND01000017.1 GCA_002470605.1 Opitutia bacterium UBA7397 | reverse complement strand
GCGATGGTGGGGATGCCGACGGGGAGGCCGATGCCTGGTTGCAGGTTCTTGCTGCCGATCGGGTTGAACTCGAAGCCGAAGCTCGTCTGGTATCGTCCGGTCATCAGCGCGGCACGGGATGCAGCACAAAAGGGGGCTGTGACATAACCATCCGTGAAGCGTGCGCCCTTGGCGATGAGCCGATCGATGTTCGGCGTAGGGATTCCGTTGCCGCCATAGCAACCCAGCTCGCCGTAACCCAGGTCATCCGCGACGATGAATAGCACGTTGGGCTTCTTAGTTTCCGCGGCCTGCAAGCCGATAAGAGGCAGGAATAAGAGCGCGAAGAAAATGAGCGGTTTCATTGGCGATTTTTAAAAAAGAATAAAAATTCGAGCTTAAGGCCAGCTCTTGAGCACCATTCCCTTCGCGTCCTTGAGCTGCAGTGCTTCGATGCGTACCTCGCCTTCACCGGCGGAGGGGTCGAGGCGCATGCCGTGGAGCGTTTTGGTTTCCGCGATGGTCAAAGAGATGTCCTGCCACTGTCCGTCATGCTTGACCGTGAACAGTTGGAGTTTTCCTTTGGGCAGGATGGTCGCCGCATCCGTTGTCCATAATAATTTAGCCTCGCCGCTCGACTTGCTTTGCACGCGGAAGGTGAGGGTATAGGGTCCGGGCGTGCTTACGCCCAGTTTATCGAACGCAAGACCTGGGTCCTTGCTTGAGCAAGTGAGCACGAGCTGTTTTCCGTCCACCTTGACCTTGGTGCCGGCCCGTCCGCGCGGAAGAGCGCCGGTCGTGGAATCCGCCTTGTCCGTCGATTGCTTTCCTTTGCCTCTGATTTTTCCGGCGGTAAGAGGTGCGGCGTAATCGGTCCAACCAATGTGCGTTTTCGGAATGACTTTGGTCGAGACTGGCTGGTTGTCTTTGCCGGTCGATAGGAGCACATTGGCGGTGAGGTCATGCCATTGTTTGACCATGCGGCTAAGGATGTCGGGGTGCTGTGTGGCGAGGTCGTTCAGTTCGGTGCGATCCGTCGACATCTGGTAGAGTTCCCAGGGTTGGCTTTGGAAACTGACAATCTTCCATTCCCCGTCGCGCAGGCCGCGATCGCTACCGAACAACAGATGAATCGGTGGACGCGACTTGATTTCCCCGCCGGCTAAGATTGGCGCTAGAGAAATGCCTGCGAGCGGCGTAGGTTGACGGCCGGGGAAGGTCTCCGGTGATTTTGTTCCAGTGATCTCGGCAAAAGTGGGGAGTAGGTCGACGAGGTGGGCTGGGCTGCTGACGATCGAGCCTGATTTGGTCTTCAGTCCAGCTGGCCAATGCATGATAGCGGGCGTCGAGATGCCGCCTTCGAATTGGTTCTGTTTGTAAAATCGGAAAGGCGAATTACGGGCCCAGGCCCAGCCTGTGCTGTCTGACCATGAGGTGTCGGGGTCGTAAGGATGGGTGCCGATCTGGGGGCGGCCGCGGTCGTAAGGACAGGCGCCGTTATCGGAGACGAAGACGATGAGGGTGTTTTCCATTTCGCCGGCACTTTGGAGATTGGCCAGCAGGCGCCCCATCTCTTGGTCGATGCGATCGATGAGCCCGGCGTAGGCAGACATGCGTTGCGACTCCCAGGTCTTTTGTTCGGAGGGTAACTTATCCCAGGCGGGGATATGCTCCGGACGCGGGCACTCCACGGTGTCAGCCGGAAGTAGTCCGATTTGTTTCTGCTTGGCCACTCGGGCGGCGCGGACGATATCCCAGCCCGCATCATAGCGCCCCAAGTATTTCTCGTAATCGACTTTTAAGGGCTGCAGGGAGCCGTGGGGTGCGTTGAAGGCGATATAAAGGAACCAAGGTTTCTTAGCCGAGCGAGCGGCATCAAGGAAGTTGATAGCGTAATCCACGTTAGCTATCGTGGTGTAGAAGCCTTGCGCGGGTACGGTCCAAGGTTTGCCGTCTAATCGAAAAGTCTTGTCGCCTTTGTAGTAGTTGGTCGCGCCGGAAAGATGTCCGAAGTAGCGGTCGAAGCCGAAGTCGGTCGGCTCCTTGTCCAGATGCCACTTACCCGTCATCGCCGTGAAGTAGCCAGCCGGATGGAGAACCTCGGGAATCGTCACCGCCCGGCTCATGCCTTGGTCGCCTGCTTGTTTGCACCAGCGACCTGTGAGCAGGCTGACGCGTGAGGAGTGGCATTTGGCCGTATTGTAGAATTGCGAGAAGCGAACGCCGTTGGCAGCGAGCTTGTCCATGTTGGGGGTGGCGATCTCGCTGCCGTAGCAACCCAGGTCGGAGAAGCCCATGTCATCGACCATCACCAGCAGGATGTTCGGCTTCGGGGTTTCAGCGCCTTGTAAGGAGGCGAAAGGCGTGAGCAGAAGGGCTAAGAGAAGGGTAAGGGCTTTCATCGAAAGGGGTTCTATGGGTTATCTATTAAGGCAACCCCAGCCCCAAGCCAAAGTTAGTCCAAACCCCCCTTATTTTCAGTCAATTACCCCAATGGCTTTGTCTTACTTCTTTTTGGGCGGACTGACTTCGGGAGCTTTTACGATTTTGTGTTCAGCGAGAACGGAAAATTCGGCGAGATCCAAGTTTCCATCCTTATTGGTATCGGCGCTTTTAAAGTGTTGTTCAGTGTGTGCGCCCATCTTGGAGATCGGCCGGAACTCTTTGATGTCGAGCTTGGCGTCTTTATTCGAGTCCAGGCGGTTAAAGCATGCTTCGGTTCCTTCGCTGAGGATGGTGTACCAGGTCTGGCGGCTGAGCGCACCCGCGAGTTCGGTAATGTCGATGAAACCGTCTTTATTGGTGTCGCTCGCTTCGAAGTGAGCGTCGCCGTGATGCGTCGCTTGGACGTCCAGCGTCTTGTATTCGAGGACTGAAAGTTTGCCGTCCTTGTTTTTGTCTGCCGCCGTCATGATACGCTGAAGAAGGGTCGGCTTAGGCTGATTAAGTTCGGCGGCAGGGAGCGCGGCCCATGGGATGAGTGTCAGCAGAAAGAAGAGGGATGGTCTCATTAGGCGGGGGGCTAGGGCGGTGCCGCCGTTAGTTCAGTTTCCCTTGATACTATATTTTGCGTCGAGCACTTCGCCGTTTTGCGGATACCACTCTTTAAGTAGACGCCGGTGTTCGGTCAGTACGGAGGCGAAGGCGGGATCCAAGGCCAAGTTATTCATCTCACCTGGGTCATCCTTCATATCGGTGAGCATCTCATTCCGTTTTCCGGTGGCGTAGACGACGTATTTATAACGCGCCGATCTCAGCATGCGGCTTCCTCCGTTTTCGGTGACTATGGTTTCGCGCCATGAGGCAGGCGTGCGTCCTTCGGCCAGGGCGCGAACGCTGCGACCTTTGAGTTCGGCAGGAATTGGGATTCCGGCGAAATCACACAGGGTGGGAATGATGTCGAGTCCGGTCGACACGAGGTGTTCCTTGTCAATTAGGCCGGCTTTGGTGACGCCTTTCCAGCTGACGATGAAAGGGACGCGTGAAGCTTCATCGTAGAGTACGGACTTATGCTCCAGACGATGAGAGGCATCCATGTCGCCGTGATCGCTCGTGAATACAACCAGAGTGTTTTCATCCAGACCGGTTTCTTTCAATGCTTTCAGCACCTCGCCGATTTCGGCATCTACGGTTTCGGTCAGGCGAGCATAAGTCCAGCGATGCATGCGCCATTGTTCCTCTGACCATTCGTTCCGGGCATGGACGCGAAAGCCGCGTTGATCGGCAGCGAGGATGGCTTCTGGTTCGCCTAACGGGATGGCATAATTCGTCGGTAAGGGTGGGCAGAGTTTGGCAAAAAAATCTTCACGGGTTACACCTGTGGGCATCTTCATGGCTTCCATCAGCGGCTTGGGTCCAGTGATGGTTCCGGGCTTCTTGGCGGAAGAAATCGCCATGAAGCAGATATCGTGCGGATTAATGAACGAGCTCACCATCAGGAAAGGTTTATCGTGAGGTTGGCGGATGAATTTCACGCTGTTCTTAGTCAGGCCGGTCCCGGCCAGGTCAGCCTCGTTTTTGCGGTCGTACTGCTTGAAGCCGGCAGCTTCGATCGACATCGGGAAGTGTGCCTTCCCCCCATAGATCGTCTCGTAGCCTGCTTTGCTGAAAATTTGGCCCATCGTATTTTGAAGCAGCGCTGGGGATACTTTACTTTTGTTCGAGTCATCGTTGGTTTCCATGCGGACGCGGCTCGGCATGGTACCAGTCATCATGCTGTACCGGGAAGGGACGCACACGGGATCGGCGCAGTAGGACAGGGTGAAGCGAGCCCCTGTGGCTGCCAGGCTGTCCATCGCGGGGGTTTTGAGATTGGGGTTACCGGCGCAGCTCAACATTTCCGCATGCTGTTGGTCTACGATGATAAACAGAATGTTGGGTCGGGTGTCGGCTTTCTTGGCTTCAGCCGCGTGGAGGGCGGTCAGTGACATGAGGACACCGCCGGCAAGAATGGCGCTGAGTCGGTAGAGGCTGATATTCATCTACCCTATTAGACCCCACCCTGCAGTGGAAGTTTCGCTTAAACGGGGCCGATTTCAGTTATCGGATAGAGGCCGACGCGTTCTGAAGCCGTGACTGCATCAAAGCTTGGCGGGCAGCCACTGCACGGCGTCGACGATCACGTAACCATCGGTGCCGGCGTTGCCGATCTCGACCCAGCTGTCCTTGCCCGCGGCGAACTCAAAGGTGCCGACGACATGGAAGAGGCCGTCGCTCGGCTTGAGCTTCTGATTCACGAGGGCCTTGGTTTCGCCTTTGGCGTGATGAATCGTGACAGGAACGTTCGTGGCGCGATTGCTATTGATGCTGTAGGAAATTGCGACGCGGTAGGAGCCGGC
>DKND01000105.1:3931-4432 GCA_002470605.1 Opitutia bacterium UBA7397 | reverse complement strand
CGCCAGAGGCCGCCGGCGGTGGGCTGGCGCTTTTCCTTAGGCACGCCCGGGACATCGACCCAAGAAGTGCTCGAAATGCCGACGCGGCCGTAGAGCCAACCATCCGGCCCCCACTTGAGTCCATTGGCAAACGTATGCCGGCTGGCCGCCGTCGTGCTGAACCCATCCAACACAACCTGAGCCGGGCCCGAAGGCTTATCGCCGTCCATCGGGATGAAGAGGAGGTTAGGCGGGCACATCGCATACACGCCGCCGAAGCCGCGCTCAATGCTGGTGAGCATCTGCACCTCATCGGTGAAGACGGTGCGCTTATCGAATTTACCGTCGTGGTCCGTATCTTCCAAGATGATGATGCGGTCACGCAGGTTCAGGTCGAAACGCTCCTTGCCGTCGGAGTAGGTATAGTTCTCCGCGATCCAGAGGCGGCCGCGTTCGTCCCAGCAAAGAGCGATGGGTTGACGGACATCTGGCTCGGCGGCGAAGAGCGTGGCCTTAAAGCCC
>DKND01000105.1:3401-3914 GCA_002470605.1 Opitutia bacterium UBA7397 | reverse complement strand
GTCTCGGCCTGATTGTTAGGCGGCTCCGGAAACGGCGCAGCGCAGGCGGCGGCCCCGAGAAATATGGCTAAACTGCGGACGAGCATGAGGGTGCGACCAGCCTGCGTGGCGGAGGTTCCGCATCAACCTAAGATCACTTCAAAAACCCTTCGCGATCTGCCCGTAGACTTCGGTCGATGCGATTTGTGCCGGTAGGGCCACAGACGATGACGCAATCAGTACAGGCCAATCGAGGGGGTCCTCCGGGATGCGACCATGCGAGCCCTTCACGAGCGAGGCGTCCTGCGAAATGACCTTCATGAGCGCCTTGAAGCCGAGCTTCTTCTTCAACAGGAACCAAGCGATCTTGAGCAACGGGAAACGGATCTTGGGGTCGATGAACAGTTCGACGGGGTCGTAGCCAGGCTTGCGGTGGATGTCCACGCAGCGCGCGAAGTCCGGTTCACCCTGTCCTTCCTCCCACCAGTAATACGAGAACCAACTATGGCCGTCGGCGATGACGACGAAGTCGCC
>DKND01000105.1:3119-3346 GCA_002470605.1 Opitutia bacterium UBA7397 | reverse complement strand
CCGTCCTCGGGCTTGAGTTCGAGCCAGTCGTGCGCACGCAGAACCTTGTTCAGCGGCACGGCGCGGTCGACGGCGGTGATAGCGTACTCGGAGACGATGAGGACTTCGACGCCGCGGGCTTCGAGGAATTCGGCGAGGTCGCCGACGAGTTGATCGACGTCACGACGGGCGCCGTCGCAGCGCGGGTCGGCCGGGCCGAAACGCTGGAGGTCGTAATCGAGGTGCGG
>DKND01000105.1:2224-3032 GCA_002470605.1 Opitutia bacterium UBA7397 | reverse complement strand
AACTCCTTGGTGCGCTGCGGGTAGCTCGCGATGTCGAAGATCTTCCCGCCGTCGGCCTTGTAGACCGGGCGCGGCGTGACGGAAATGTCGGCCGCGGTGCCCATATTATACCACCAGAAAAGGTTCGCAACCTTGAGCTTGGGATTCTTCGCGTGCAGCTCGTCCCAGACTTTCGGCGTAAGCACGACGCGGTTCGACTGTTTCCAGAACTGCACCTCGCTGAGCGTGCGGTCATACCAACCGTTACCAACAATGCCATGTTCGCTCGGCCGCTTACCGGTCAGGTAATCAGACTGCGCGGTGCAGGTGACGGCGGGGAAAGCCGGATGGATCTTCGCGACGCTGCCCTGGGTGGCGCGCGCGGCGAGACGCGGCATGACACCGGAGCTCAGGTCCCGGGCGGAAAGACCGACAACGTTCAGGACCGCGCGACGCATGGCTGCTGATCCCGCGTCCGCAGCTCGTCGGCAGCCTTACGCACGACGGCAGAAGCCATCTCGTGGACTTGCGTGGACTTGCCGATGGCGGTCGGCAAGACGAGCGTGAGCTGGCCGCCGAGATGTTCGCGAAATTCTTCGAGGCCAGCCAGCATCGGTGCGCCACCATCGAGGTGCATCTCGGGGGCGTAGATCTTGAAACCGAGGGCGACGAGTAGATTGAGCGAGCGCTCGGTCTCTTCCTTGCCGAAGTGTCCGAGTTCGCGGGCGCAGATGAGGTCGAGCGCCAGGCCGACGGCCACAGCCTCTCCGTGCGTCAGGCGATGGTTCGTCATCGATTCCAACTTGTGCGCGGCCCAATGACCGAGATC
>DKND01000105.1:0-2088 GCA_002470605.1 Opitutia bacterium UBA7397 | reverse complement strand
ACAGCAGCGGGCACAGAAAAAGCACCGGTGAAGTTCTTCTTACCGAAAGTGTTGATGCCATTCTTCACGCCCACGCCGGCGTCGCCCTGTCCGAGGGTCGTGGTAGGCATGCGCACGAGACGGACGCCGCGGTGAGCCGTGGCGGCTGCGAAGCCGACGGCGTCAAGGAAGGCGCCGCCGCCGATGGCGAGGACGTAGGAATGGCGGCAGATTTTGTCGGCTTCGATCGCGGCTAACGCGGCCTTAACCACGGCAGAGTCTTTCTTAGCAGCCTCACCGCCAGTGAGCACAAGCGGGGTTCGGGTAAAGTGTACGCCCATGGCCTTACCGTAGGCGCTGATCTCAGCGATGAAACCTGGGCGAGCGTTCGCTAGGCCGGCGTCGACGATCGGAATGACCTTGGCGCCGGCAAAGAGGTCGGCGAGGACGCGGTTGCCCGAAGCAAACGCACCTTCGGTGAAGAAGATGCGATGGCGGTAGGTCACCGCGAATTCGAGGTCAAGGGAGTCGTCCATAGCCCAGGGGGAGGGTTTATCAGAAGGATTTAGACCCCCAAGGACAAGCCCAGTTCCGATAAATAGCCGGAAGCAAACTTCCCATTTAAGCCTATTACCAAGCTTAGGTCGTCGGAATCCAGCGGCGGAAGAGCAACGTCAGACCAAAGCAGCCCAAAGGAATCAGCCAGAAAAGCCCGGTGGTGCGGGTCACTCCAAGGTAGTTACTCTGCAGGGAACTGTCGGAACCGAACATCTGAGCGGTGAAGAAAAGATAAGTGCCGTTAGCCGCCAAATCCAGCAACGGGAATGAAGCCAATCGATCCGAGACGCGGGCACCAACGCCAGCTGGCAGGGGATGCTTTCGATTCGAGCGATAAATCCAGAGCCAATAGAGTGCGCACCCGAAAAGCGTCCAGCCGAGCCGCGGCGACGTGAGCAATAACGGTAATGGTACTAAATACAAAAGGGCTTCGGCCCAGCGAGGCGGCTGACCGTTGCCGGATTCATGACGCGCGACCAACGTGATTGAAAATGTCAGCAGCCACAGCACCAGCGGATGCGCGACCAACGCGGCCGCGCTAAACGACTGCAGAGCAAGGTCGGTATCGGCGATGGCGCAGAAACCGATGACCGGGAGAAGCGCGCGGCATAGCCCCATCACCGCAGGAGCCCACGCCACCTGCTTGTGCCAACGATCATAAACCAAGACGCAGAGCGTGAGCGCCAAGGCCAACTTCGCCACCAGCGCGCGATGTTCGGCGAAGATATTGCGCCCGTCGTGGTAAGCCGAGCGCACGGTGATTAAATAGCCAAAAAGCAGGCAGAGAAATCCGACGACGTAGGCTTGGCGGGACGAAATCAATCCAGACGGGATGGGCCGGCTCGGACGATGCTCCGCATCCCACTTTGCATCGAAGGCATCATTAAGAATCATCCCGCCGACATAAGTCAGCGAGACGCCCACCCCTAGGCCGAGCAACGCGAACAGCGCATTAATCATTGCTGGCATATGCTGCGCGAAGACGAACGCGAGCAGCCAGCCGACGAAGAGATTCGACCAGACCGTGGGGAGATTCGATCCGCGCGAAAGGATAAGCCAGGCTCGGAGCTTCGCCTTCATGTTCAGAGAGGCTTTACGCCACGTTTCGCGAGCTCGGCGAGCGTCCAGCGATATTCTTCCGCGATCATATCCGCAACGTCGGCCGCGCGGACTTCCGGCGGCAGGACTTCCCAAGTATAAGTTTCGATTTCCAACTCCCGACAGGCTCCAGGATTTTTCGCAATCACATCAAGCGCCGCGCACAGATGGTCGTTCGTGGTGGTAAATTCGTCGGACAGACGGTCGGCGTTCACGGGCACATGAAAGTGCACGCGCAGCTCTTCAAGCGTACGCAGCTGGTCGATCGCCGCCATCGCGAGTGGGATATCCTTGAACCGCACGATGGAGCCATCCTTCGCTCGGCCCATGGTCTGATGCAGATACGTGGGCTCATGCATCTTCGCGAGGCGCGCAAGGGCGACCTCGGTAGGCTTCAGGCGCAACGCCGAGCTGAGGTGGAATTTCAGGACGGGCGCACCGCCGGCATTGAGC
>DKND01000085.1:5634-11883 GCA_002470605.1 Opitutia bacterium UBA7397 | reverse complement strand
ACGTCGTCCTTGCGGAAGAGGAAGGTGCCGAGCATGCCGCGGGCTTGCTGCTCGGTAAGGCCATTCTCGGTGGTGCGCAGTTCCATGACGTTCTCGAGGACGGTCAGTTTCGGGTTAAGGTTATCGACGCGGTTCTGGGCGAAGTAGCCAGTGATGACGTTGCCGCCGACTTCGCGGACGCCGCCGTTGATCGGGACGACGCCGGCGAAGATTTTCAGAAGCGTCGATTTGCCAGCGCCGTTGGGGCCGACGAGCACTGTTCGCTGGCCGCGTTCGCATTCGAAATTGAGGTCCTGGTAGACGACATGCTCGCCGTAGGATTGTTCGACATGCTCCAGTTTCATCACTTTTAGGCCGGAACGTGGGGGCTGCGGGAAGCGGAATTGGATCTTCTTCAGGTCGTCTTCGGGTTCGTCGATGGCGACTTCTTCCAGGCGGGCGATTTGCTTCTCTTTCGATTTGGCGCGCGAGGCCATGGATGATTTCGCTCCGAAGCGATCGACGAAAGTCTGCAAGTGCGCGATTTCCCTCTGCTGGCTTTTGAACGCCGCTTGCTGTTGGGATTTGCGGGCCTCGCGCTCGACTAAGAAGTCGTCGTAGTTGCCCGTATATTCATGCAGACGTTGGCCGCGTAGTTCAATCATACCGGTGCAAAGTGCATTGAGGAAAGCGCGGTCGTGCGAGATGACAACCAAGCCACCGGGATAGCGCATCAGGTAATCCTGGAACCAGAGCAAGGCCTCGAGGTCGAGGTGGTTGGTCGGTTCGTCGAGTAAAAGTAAGGTCGGCTCGCTGACGAGCAAGCGGGCCAGGTGTGCGCGCATGACCCAGCCGCCCGAAAATGTCTTGGCTAATTTATCGTGGTCGCCTTCGCGAAATCCGAGGCCAGCAAGGATTTTCTTAGCACGCGGTTCGAGGGTGTAGTCGATATCCCAATCGTCATCGTTCTCGGGCTCGAGCTTGCCGCCGCTGGTAGCAATTTGGAGAATCGTCTCATCGCCGACCGGAGCGCTTTCTTGTGGGAGAAAGCCGAAGTTCGCGCCGCGTTCCCACTCGATCAGACCTGCGTCGGGCTGGTCCTTACTGAGGATGATATTGAAAAGGGTTGATTTGCCGGCGCCGTTGGCGCCGACGAGGCCGAGCCGGTCCGTCCGCGCAATGTTCAACGAAACGTCCGCAAACAGGGTGCGGGCGCCGTAGGACTTAGAAACGTTGGCAATGGTCAGCATCGAAAGGGCGATAAAGAGGTCTCCGAGGGCGAGGTCAAGGGTCGCTTGGGCGACCGCTTGACCTCGCCCTCGAGGGGGCACGTGGGCACGAGTAACGAGTAAAGGGGAGGGGTTAGGCTGTCTCGGGTAGGGCTGACCACCCTTGGTCAGCCACGGTTGAGCGAGGGCGCTCAACCCTACCTAAGGCTGTAGGTGGTTTGCTTTCCCCGTGTCAACGTGCCCCCGTGCCAGCTTGCCCCCTTGTTTACGACCACTTCAACTTACTCCGCAGGACGTCAAAATGCGTCAAGGACTTGGGGCGAAGTAGATGGAGTTGAACTTTGGCGGTCCGAATCACGATGGGAAGTCTTCCTTGAGCCTCAAGGGTTTCGCGACCATCGACCGATAGGCCGAGTTGGGCGCCATCTTCGCTGCGGATTTCCAGTTCGGTCTCACCATCGAAAATTACGGATCGATTTGAAAGCGTATGGGCGCAGATCGGCGTCAAGGCGATGACGGAGGCGGCGGGATCCACCAGCGGTCCGCCAGCGGCAAGGTTATACGCAGAAGTGCCCGTGGGCGTGGCCAAGATCAGGCCATCGGCCCGGTATTCGTTCACCCGCGACCCGTCGGCCAGGACGGAGAATCGTCCCATACGGAAGACGTCACGGGTCTTGATGACGAGGTCATTGAGCGCGAGGGCGAAGGACTGGTCAGCGAAACGAATTTCGAGCAAGGCGCGTTTTTCTAAGCGAAAGTCTCCGGCGAGAATTGAATGTAAAGAGGCTCCGACATCTTCGCTGGGGTAGGCGGCCAGGAAACCGAGTTTGCCGCGATTGATGCCAAAAAGAGGAACACCTTCCAGTGCCGCCGCCTCGGCGACGCCTAGGAACGTCCCATCGCCACCGACGACCCCGCAAGCATCAGCGCCTTGCAGGGCTTGGCGACTGATCGGCCAGCCATCGGCGATGGTGAGGGTGACGTTGGCTTTCTGGGCCGCTTCTTGGACGGCCTGTACGATGGCCTCGACACCGGGCTTGGTGCGATTGACGACGAGCGTGAGACGGCGGATGGCCATGAATGACGACTAGCCGGCACCGGCGAAAGGGCAAGGACAAGCGGGGGAGGCCAGCGTCGAAAAGCCTTATTTTGTGGCCTTTTCTGGCATCGGCGTGAGGAAAGCCATTCCGGCGGTAGGGGGGTGGGACAGCGCCCCTACCTGTTCTTACACAACGCTGCCCAAGGCTTCGGCGACCTTGGAGATGTCGGTGCCGCCGCCCATTGCGGCGTCGGGCTTGCCGCCACCCTTGCCGCCCAGCTTACCGCAGGCGTCGGTGACGATTTTGCCGGCAGCCTTGCCCGCCTTGACGGCGTCTGGACCGCAGTTGGCGACGAGAGAGACCTTGTCGCCGAAGACGGCAGCAAGGACGACGACAGCGGTAGGACCGACTTTGCCAGCCACCTTCGCTCCGAGCTCGCGCAGGTCGTTTGGATTTTCGACGCTGACCTGAGCGATGACATATTTAAAGCCCGCTCGGTCTGCGGCCTTGGCTGCCAGAGAGTCGGCCAGAATCGCAGATTCTTTATCGCGATAGCTTTTCAATTTCTTTTCGAGGGCCGCGCCTTGTTCGATCAAAGCCTCGAAGCGTTTGATCAGATCCGGAATCGGCGTGCTACTTGAAGTCGACAAGGCTTTGAGTAATTCCGCTTCAGCACGGGCCCGTTCGTAGGCGGCTAAGCCGGCGACGGCTTCGATGCGGCGGACGCCCGCGGCGATGGCGTTTTCTCCCGAGATGCGGAAGAGGCCGATTTCTCCGAGATGCCGGACGTGGGTGCCGGCGCATAATTCCATCGACCAGCCGTCAAGAGCGGCGGCCTTACCGCCGACCTGCACGACGCGCACGGATTCACCATATTTATCGCCGAAGAACTGCATGATGTCGGGGCGTCCTTTGACGTTGGCATATTTTACTTCGCTCCAACTGACGGCGTCGTTGGCGAGGATGCGTTCGTTAACTAAGCGTTCAATATCGATGAGTTGTCCGGGCGTGAGCGCCTGGCCATTGAAGTCGAAGGTTAGCTTCGTCGGATCGACCGCAGAGCCTTTTTGGGAAGCTTCCTTGGAGACGACTTCGTGCAACGCCCAGTGCAGGACGTGTGTCACGGTGTGGTGGCGTTGGATGGCGTCGCGACGGGCTTGATCGACGGTGATCTCAATTTCGGCACCGGTTTCCGGGGTCTCTTCGCCTTCGACGAAGTGCAGCCAGGTCTGGCCGGATTTTTGCGTATCCACGACGCGCCATTGGCGTCCGCCTTGGGTGATGATGCCCGCATCCCCGACCTGTCCGCCCATCTCGGCGTAACAGGGAGACTTATCTAAGATGACCGCCGTGCGCTCCTTGATCTTGGCCACTTGGGCGACCTTGGCCTTGGTCTGCAACGACTCGTAGCCGGTGAAGGTGGTCGGGTGTTCCGAGCCGATGTCCGAAAGCGTGATGACTTCTTTTTTCTGCGCGGCACGGGCGCGGGCGCGCTGCTCCTCCATGAGCTTTTCAAAGCCAGCGCCATCCACCGTGAGGCCGCGTTCACGGGCCATAAGCTGGGTCAGGTCGAGCGGGAAGCCTTGTTCGTCGTAGAGACGGAAGGCCAAGGCGCCGGAAATGGTGCCTCCGGCTGGGAGCTTGGCGGCGGCTTCTTCGAAAAGGGCGATACCTTTGTCGAGTGTGCGATTGAAGGATTCCTCTTCGATGCGGATGACATCGGCGACAACGGTGCGTCGGCTCCGGATCTCGGGGAAGACGTCGCCCATGGTTTCCGCGAGTACGTCGACAAGTTTATGGAAGAAGCCACCCCTGAGGCCTAAGGTACGGCCGTAACGCACGGCGCGGCGCAGGATGCGACGCAGGACGTAGTTGCGATCGGAGTTGCCCGGCTGGATGCCGTCGGCGATGGCGAACGAAAGCGTGCGGATGTGGTCGGCGATGACGCGGAAGGCGATGTCGGCCTTTTCTTGTTCGCTCAGGAGGGTCGCCCCGATGGCGGGCAGCGTAGAGCCGTATTTCTTGCCCGAAAGCTCTTCCAAGCGGCGGAACAGCGGCGTGAAGACGTCGCTCTCGTAATTGGAAATGACGCCCGAGAAGTCCTTGAAGTTCTTTGTGCACTGCATGATGCCGGCGACGCGTTCAAAACCCATGCCCGTGTCGACGTGGCGAGCGGGAAGCGGGGAGAACGTGCCGTCGGGGTTAGCGTTGAATTGAATGAAGACGAGATTCCAGATCTCCATGCAACGCGCATCGCTGCCGTTGACGAGCGTGCCCTTGGTATCGCCTTCCGGTGTGAGGTCGACGTGCAGTTCGGTGCAAGGTCCGCAGGGTCCGGTCTCGCCCATCATCCAGAAATTATCTTTCTTATTTCCGTTCACGATGTGCACGGCGGGATCGAGCCCGGCGGCGCGGAATTTCTCGGCCCACTTATCCCAAGCTTCTTGGTCGAAGTCGGACGGATCCCCTTTGCTTTTATCCGGCGCGTAGACGGTGGCGTAGAGCCGGTGTTTCGGAAACTTCCAGACTTCGGTGATCAGCTCCCAGGCGAAATCGATGGCTTCGGCTTTGAAGTAATCTCCGAAAGACCAATTGCCTAACATTTCGAAGAACGTGTGGTGATAGGTATCAAGGCCGACATCTTCGAGGTCGTTATGCTTGCCGCCGGCCCGGATGCATTTCTGGGTATCGGCGGCCCGGCCTGGGGTGTAGGGGCATTTCGTTTGGCCGAGAAAAATGGGCACGAACTGATTCATCCCGGCGTTCGTAAAGAGCAGATTGGGCGAATCGGGCATCAGGCTCGAAGAGTTAACAATCGTGTGTTGTTTCGATTTGAAGAAATCGAGGAACGATTGGCGTACTTGGGCGGAGGTCATGAACGGTAAAGGTGAGACTATTTTTAAGCCTCCTTGCGGGTAAAAGGGAAGGGTGGAATTGAGGGGGCAAATGGGCACGGGGGCATGGGGACAAGGGGTTTCATGCCCTTGCCCGCGTGTCCCCTCGCGGCTTCGCTGCGCTTACTTCCGGACGCGGGTCAAAATCCAACCTTCGAGTTCAGGCTCCGCGTAGGCTTTTTCCCAAGAGTTATGAGCGACTCCAGGGTAAACGGTAAACTTGACGTCGGCGCCGTTCTTTTTGGCCGCTTCGATGGCCGCGAGATGACCTTCGATTTTCACGGAGCCGTCTTTGTCGCCGTGAAATCCCCAGATGGGCATGCCTTTGAGCGTTACGGTTTGGGCGGGATCGATGCCGCCGCAGACGGGAATCACGCCCGCAAATCGTTCAGGGTGCGCGCAAGCCCAACCCCAGCTGCCGAAACCGCCGAGGCTGAGTCCGGTGATGATGACACGTTGGGTATCGATGCGATAGCGCTTCAAGGCATCGCTGAGCATGCCGTCAAGGGTCGCGATATTCCACTTCGTGTTCGCCGGACATTGCGGCGCGATGAGGATATAAGGCGTCGTGCCTCGTTGATCGAGTTCGTGGGGCAGGCCGTTTTTCCGGACGCTATTGATTTCAGTACCGCGTTCGCCAGAGCCGTGCAGGAAGATCACCAGCGGCCACTTCTTGTAAGTTTCTTTTTCGTAAGTTTCCGGAAGGTAAAGAAGGTAGTGGAGGCTTTCGGGAGAGCCCGCTGGCCCGAAGGTTTCCGTCAACGGATGGAATTTGGCTTCAGCAAGTTCAGCGGCCGAGGCGCCGAGCGTGAAGAAGGAGAGGAGAAAGATGCAGAGCGGTCGCATGAAGTAGAGGCAGATTGATATGGCCTAGGAGTTATCCTTTAAGGTCAGTTCGGCGTGGAGGTTGAGCAAAGTGCCGATGGACTCGGCGTAGAATGACGCGATGCGTTGGATAAGCTCGTCGTTATGCCATGAGACGACGCCGGCTTTGAAGGTCAAGGTGGCTTCGCCTAAGCCGTCGGGCAGGCGTTTGGAAATCTTCTGATTGAAGTGCAAAGGAAATTTGAAGCTCTTGGCGTAGCGTTCTTGCTCGATCACAAAGGA
>DKND01000085.1:0-5606 GCA_002470605.1 Opitutia bacterium UBA7397 | reverse complement strand
GGAACGTCGCCTTCGCGAGGTTGATAAAAGGCGCGTAACTTAGCCGTGGAATCCTTTACTTTGATCCGGGCGTTGAAGTCATCGACGGCTGTCAGGCGCGCCGAAGGATAGATTGTTTTAAGTCGGGCGATAACGGCCTGCCATAGCGCGGGTGTCATGGCATTGACTTTGCCTATCTGGCCTCCGCTGGCAAGCGGTTGGCCTGTCATAAGGTCGGTTGTGAATAAAAATAAAAAGGGCGTGCCACGATGCACGCCCTTTGGGGAGAGGATGGCCAGAAGCTTACTTCTTCTTCGCCGGTGCGTCCTTCTTGGCTTCGGGCAGGGGGTGCTCTTTCATGATTTCTTCCACGGTATACATCGCGTTATTTTTGGCGGCGATGGCGGCCCGGATCTTCTTGACCTGCGAAGGCTGGACGGGGGGTTGGTCGTTTCCGAAGGACTGTCGGACATACGTGATGACTCCGGCTACTTCCTCATCCTTGAGTAGCTGTCCTAGGCCGGTCATGACAGGCTGACCGCTGGTGATATCACCGTACTCTTTGCCATTGAGGCTCATTTTGCCATAAAGGCCGTTAAGGACCATCTTGATCACGCGTTCGGGGTCGCCTTGGAGCCAGGGGCTGCTGGGGTAGCCGGTTTCTCTGGCGAGTGGAGGGTAGGCACCGCGGGTAGGCTTTCCTTTTTCGGTCGGCATTTCCGCACCTTTACCATCGGCTTGGTGGCAGGTGATGCAATGGGCTTCGCGGAAATAGACTTCCTTGCCCAGTTCGTAGAGTTTCTTGTCCGCTTTGGAGAGTTTCTTGTCGGTTGGGCCGAAGGAGGTTTCCTTCGGGTCGGCGAATTGTTTGAGGTCGATGGCTTTGCCTTCAGGCAGTGAGGCTAGCTGCTTCATGGTTTCGCGTAGGCAGTAAGAAATCGTTGGATCTTTGTTACCCTTGAGCGTCATCGCTGCGGCGATTGCTCGGGTGGCATCTTTGCCTTCAAAGAAGCTCAGCGTGCGCACGGCTTCGAGTTGAACGCGCGGGTGAGGGTCTTTGATGGCAGCCTCGACGTAGCTGATGGCGTCAGGGATGCGGTCTTTCTGGTAGCAGATGACACGAACGGCTTGGGCGCGTGCTTGATGTGCGGGTGAGGCGAGGACGGTCTTGATTAGGTCAAGATTCACCGCGTTATGCCATTGATGGACCCAGAGACCTTCGAGGATGTGGTGGGCGTCTTCGAGTTTCTTGGGGTCGAACTGTTTCAGCCACTTTTGGGTCGCGGCGATGACCTGAGCGCTGTCGTGCTTATGGAGCTCGATTTTGGCGCGTTGGCGGACGTTATCTTCGTGTTCGGTCAGGAGCGCGAGAAGGTTCTCGATGGATTCGCCGTCGATCTTCTTCGGGGTGAGTAAGGGACGCCCTGGGAAGGTGATCCGATAAAGACGGCCATGTTGGTGGTCGCGATTAGGGTCACGCAAGTGGTGTTGCAGGTGCCCGATGAGCATCTGGGACCAGTCCATAACGTAGAGTGAGCCATCCGGGGCCACGGCGACGCCGGAAGGGCGGAAGTTCGGGGTCTTGGTGAGGTCGGTGCTGATGAGATTAGGCTCCAGTGTCTCGCCTTTGATGCCGGCGCCTTCTTCCGTGATTTTCGCGCGGAAGATACCCTGGATGGTGATCACGTTCGTGTTCAGGAACGTGCCTTGCCAATCGTCAGGGAAGTGGCCGCTGCTCAGGATTGCGGTGCCAGGGCAGGGTCGGGAGGGGCGTTTCCAGAATTCGGTGTATTTCGGATGAGCTCCCGAATCGAGGTGACCCGAGAAGCCTGGTCCGAAGTAATTCACGTTACCGGTGGCGTCCGTGATGATGTCGTTACCCCAATAATCAAAGACGCGACCGTGCGGATTGGCGAAGCCGTAAGGAACGTGGCGGTAGAATTTACTGGTCTGAGGTTCAAAACGATAGATGCCGCCGTTGGTGTTGCGAATCGGTCCGTTGAAGGTCTCGACTTGGGTGCGGTGGAAGACGCCATCGGAGAAATACATCGCACCTCCTGGCTCATAGCAGATGGAATTCGTCTCGTGGTGCGAGTCGGCGGCGTCCATGCCGGTGAGCAGACGCTCGCGGGTATCGGCCTTCTCCATTTTTCCGGAGGAATCGCGGACGAACCAGATGTCAGGCGATTGAATCAGAATGACGCCGTCTTTGTAGAACTGGAACCCCGTCGGGCAATTCAGGCCGTCGAGGAAGACGTGAGAGCGAGCGACTTTGCCGGTCTTAGGGTCGAGGTCGAGGACGAGCAGTTTATCAAAATCCTTAGTGGTCGGAGAGGTTTCGGGGTAGTTCGGCCAGGCGGCGATCCAAAGGCGTCCTTTGGTGTCGAAGTTCATCTGGACCGGATTGACCAGTTCAGGAATGGTCGTCTCGTCGGCGATGAATTCGATTTTGCAACCTTCGGGGACCATCAGGTGGTCGGTGGCGGCGGAGCCGGCAAGATAAGGGATGGGCTCTTTGCGGTTGGGAGGGACGGCGACGGGCGCATTCAGATTGTCGTCGGCAACTTCTATGGTCTTACCCTGGGCGGCGGCCCAGACGGCCTTGTCGCGATTGGCGGTCTTGATGTCACGGTTGGCGAGTTCAGCGCCGAGGACGGTCGCATTATCGACACCCTCATATTTGATTCGGGAGCGGCCGCCGTAGATGTTGAATTGGTCGACGGTGCGATAGCGGTGATGCCACTGAGTATTCTTTTCGAGCACGGCGGCCAAGGTGGCGGCGTTGGCGGTCGGCGCGTTCTTTCCGAACACAGAGGCGAACTGGATCGGGGCGAGGGCTTTATCGCCTTCGGCCGTAAGGTGGATGCCGTTGATGGTGAGTCGTTGCGCGGCGCTGGCGTAAAGTTTTTGCGAAGCGTCGAACAGATTGACGAATTGCACTCCATTGGCTTTGGCAACTTCGGCCATGGCCGCCGTATAGAGCGCCAAATTCTTATTATTCGAGGCCGCGAGGGTGGACTCAAAGTTGGCCGACTTCATGTCTTCCTGCGCGATCGGAGAAAAAAGCACGACGCGGGGCTTACCTTTGCCGAAATCAGCGGCGAGGGTGACTTTGAGGAACTTATCGAGGTTGGATTTGAACTCAGGTAGGGCCGCTTCGCCGCCGAAGGATTCATTAAAGCCCCAGTAAGCGAAAATCACGCTGGCGTGGAAATGGGTACCGGCATGATAGGTCACATCTGATTTGCCGACCTTCTCAGTCTTGTCTCCCGGTACCATGTTCAGGAAATAGTCTAACGTGGGGACTTCGTCGGAGCGGTGAGGCTTGGTTGCCGATTTGTCGCCTGCGAGTCCGAGGCTGGTACTTACTTCATCGCCGGAGAATCCGAAATTACGAATCACCAGCTGCTGGTCGGGGAAGCTTTGGTGAATGAGGGTTTCAAAATTGCCTTGGTGTTGCTGGCGATCCGCCAGTCCGCCACCGATGAAGGCGATGTTGTCGCCTTTCTGTAGGGTGAGGCTTTGGGCCGACAGCGACGCGATGCCGGTCATTGTCAGGAGGAGGGCGAGAAGCTTGCGCATGGGATTCTGGTTTTGGTAAAAATATAAGACCAAGCCCAAGAGGATGGGCTAAGAAGGGGGAAGGAAAAACCTGCCTTTCTTTCAACAACCTGCCAAGGGGAATGTTCCTGGCTGGGCCAGCAAATGAGCGTCAAAGCCACTCATTTGCAGGCCCAGAGGGACGGGGATAGGGATAGGGGCAGTTCGATTCCATCAGGTTGGGGGTAGCGCCTCATAATGCCCTAGGGGTCTTGGGGGTGGGCAGAGTTCCCTCGCGCAACCGTGCATCGAGGGTGGGACGTGATCACCATCGCGTCCTCCCCTTGGACTAAATCAACTTAGGACAGCACGTGGTGCTGTCCCTGCCTTAAGACGCGGCTGACCAAGGGTGGTTAGCCCTACCTCGAGACAAAAGGTTTTCAAGCAAGGAAGACCGGAGACCGGATCATTGGCTGGGGCTATTGATGCCCGCAGCAAACTTTCCGGTCTCCGGTCTCCCTTTTACTCGTTGGCATTTGCTATCCGCCAACCGCTATCCGCTAACCGCCCATACCATTATGTCCTTACTTACTTCCCAATCGCCGAGTTGAGCGACTTTACGACGGCTTTGCCGAGGACGGCATAGCCATCGGCGTTATAATGGACGTCGTGGGGGTTCTGAAGCTTGGCGATGTCCGGCGCGACAGCGGCGTTGAGGTCGTCGATTGCCACATCATTTTCCTTCATGACCTTAAGGGCGATGTTGTTATACAGGGCGACATCGCCGAAAGTACGCTGAGGCGTGAGGGTACCCTCGGGCACGGGAGTGGTCGTGCCGAAGATCAGTTTCGCGCCCGTCTTTTTCATTTCAGCGACGAGGGTACGGAGATTTTTTTCGTAATCTTCTGGTTCCACCTGGCGCTTACCGTCTTCCATGTGACGCAGGTCATGCAGGCCGAAATTAAAATGGATGATGTCCCACTTGCCGGTGCCGAGCCATTTGGTGAGGCTGGCCGTACCGTTCTTGGTGGGGCCGCCGTTGGTCGGGATGCGGTGGATATTGGCTTTGCCTTCCATTTCTTTGCGAACGTTTAGGGTGTAGCCGATTGAGATCGAATCGCCGATGAGCAGGACGCGCGGCAGGCCGGCGACATCTGTTATCTCAGCCATCGCGGGGTTGGGCGCTTTAGCTTTGGCTTTTACGGCGACCTTAGGCGTGGCTTTAGGTGGCGCGTCGGCGGCGGAGAGGTTTAAGGAGGCGACGGCAAGTAAGGCGGAGAGCAGAATCTTCATGGGGGTGAGGGGGGATGAAGAGAGAAACGAGGGCCGAGTCGAGGGCAGATGACGGATGACTGAATCGAGGACTGGGTGGAGGGCTGAATGGACTGAGTGCCTAGTTGATCAGTTGAACGGTTGGCCAGTTAGCCGGAAGGGGGAACTAGCTGGCCAGTTGACAGGTTGGCCAGTGGGCAAGGGAGAGAGAGGCCTAAGTCAATGGGGCCCGGAGACCTGATGATTGGCTGGGGTTATTGGTGTCCGCAGCAAACTTTCCGGTTTCCGGTCTCCCTTTGGCGTTTAACTTCTCTCCAGCCCTCAGGTCATCCCGCTCACTGTCCCAACGGCTTCGATAGATCGAACTCGGATTTGGTCGTCCAGCGTTGCTTGAATCCAGCCGGGGCTTCGACTTTCGTCCGGAAGATTACGGTGTTATCAAGGTCGAGGTCTTCGGACCAGATGAACTTCGCTCCGCTGAAGTTTTCTTTGGCCTTAGTGAAGGACTCCTTTGGGTTCACGCGCTCCTCAGTGTACTCGGTGGCGTTGGCCCACTTGCTGTCGTCGAAGTCGACGGCGAACCAGTTCGCGGGGACGGGCGTGTGCTCGACCTTAGGATTCTTGACGTCGCCGTTCAGCGGGCCCTTGAAGAAGTTCTTCGCTTTCCACTTAGCATTGGTGACGGTTCCGTCGGAGAATTTCAGGATCAGGCCGGCATCGCCGATGTGGTCGCCGTATTCCAATCCAGTCTTCGGGTCGGCGTTGTCGCGTCCCATGACGGCGATGGTCATCGGGTATTCCGGCAGGATATCGAC
>DKND01000031.1:1839-13983 GCA_002470605.1 Opitutia bacterium UBA7397 | reverse complement strand
AGCTTGGGCGAGAGAGCACACGGCGAGGAGGGTTAGGATACGTAGGGTGGACATGTTGTTGTGAAGGAGTGGGGTTGGGATAGGGGTAGGGGGTGGCGCGACGGCTTGCAAATGGAATAGGGCATTCGGGACCCCTTTTCGGCATCGCTCTTTTATTGTATCTTCTGAACGGCCCCCTATCCGTATCCGTATCCCTAAACCTAAAGCACATGAAATCCCTCCGTTTCCTCGCGGCTCTCGCCGCTCTCATCGTCTCGGCCTCCGCCGCTGAGCCTAAGCTCGAGTCTGCCTTTAATGGCAAAGATCTCGCGGGCTGGAAAACCTCCGGAGAAGATGCTTTCTGGACCGCTGCCGACGGCGTTCTCACGGGCGAGAACAAGGATGCCTTCAAGGACTACAAGAAGGGCAATATGCTTTACACCGAGAAGTCCTATCTGGACCTCGTCATCGAGTGCGAATGCCGCTTCAGTGGCGAAATCGACAGCGGCATCATGGTCCGCAATGACGCCGCCGGTAAGAAGGATATCCAGATGCAAATCGGCGTCTCCCGCTCCCTCAAGAAGGACATGACTGGCGCGTTCTATTGCACTATACCCGGTAGCAAGCCCGCCAAGGCTGGTTACCCTGAAGCCGGTTGGGCTCCAAAGGTCGCCGCCCTCTGGAAAAACAACGAATGGAACAAGATTCGCTTTCAGGCCAAAGGCGACACCTACACCGTCTGGATCAACGGCGAGCAGGTCGCCAACTACGTCGACGTGGGTTACCCAAAGGCTGCTCCGATTGGCCTCCAGGTCCACGGCGGCGTGAAGATGAAGGTCGAGTACCGCAATATTGCGGTCGCCGAAATCAAGTAAGCTTCGGCTCGATTTAAACAAAGCAGGGCGGGAGCAATCCCGCCCTGCTTTGTTTAAGGGGGAAATGAAGCGGGCGTTATTTCTTTTCCGGCTGTTCCGCTACTTTCTCGATCTCGCCCGTCTGTTCGTTGATCTTGAAGCGAGCAATCGTCCCATGAATTTTCTGCTGTTGCTCGAGTCGGTTGCGGGCTTCGTCCGAAAGTTTTTCAACCTGTTTTTCACGCCAGGCCTTATGGGCCTGTTCGTCCGAGATCCATTCGCTGAGACGAAAAGGCAAGGGGATACGCGGCTTGCTGCTCACATTGCCGCCGGCGCCGTTGATCGCCACTCCTTGGGCTGAGGCAGCGGTCGAAGGGGTTTTGATCTCGGATAACTTGATGATCGTTGAGTTGAACTTTTTCGAATCGTCCACCGTCACGGCCGTTTTGACTGCCACCGTGGTTTCGGGCTTAGGCTTATTCTCCGAATTTGTCAGGGCGGCAGGTTTGGGCTTGGCCGCATCTTTGCTTACCTCGGGATTGCTGGGCTTCGCCTTAGGCTCGTTCCAGGCTTCGGCACTGGCATCCTTAGCGGCTGGAGTCGTCTTTTTGGCTGCCACGACTTTGGGTTGAGGCTTGGTCTCTTCTCCACCGAATATCTTCCACGAGGGTAAGCTGAGCCAATCGGGTTTATACCAATGAGATTCTTTGACCGCTGTTGGGCTGGCATTGCTTACGTCCGCCCCTTTGTCGGTGGGGCTTGATGCGCAGCCGGAGAGCAACCATGCGCCTGCGGTGATGAGACCGAGATTGAGGTGCGTGCGCAGGCTCATGGGCTTATTGGGAAAGGATTTGCAAGGCGGCCATGATCGGCGGTCCGGCCTTGGCGTCGAAGCGCGTATTCATCGTGAACTTCGCATCGCGTGGAGTGCTGATGGATTTCTCCACCAGGACTTGCTGGGCCCCGGCGGCTTTTTCGTCGCTCAAGGCTCCGCGCATGCGTTCGACCATCGATTCATAATCAAGCGTATCGACGCAACGATTGATCATCTTCCAGCCCAAGTCCGGTGACTTCGGGTTGATGCCAGAAGAGACGAGCTGCAGGGGGTCGCGGCTGGCGCCTTCGCGGAAGCGGTCGAATTGATAGACATAGCGTCCGTTCAGCACCAGACTGTCGTTGCCGTTCGTGCGGACGGTCATCAGCAATTCGAAATCTAAGGCGGTCTGCATCTGTTCGTAGCGAACCCGGGTGACGTCGCTCATCGGCAGGCGACGAAAGAACCGGTTAGAGTCGAGCCAGAAGGTCAAGGCGCCTGGGCTGCTTTTAGAATAAGAGGGTAGTTTGTCGCGCAACTCTCCCGGCTTGAGGGTTTTGGGGTCAAAACGGGTGAGGCATTCGCGGATTTCTTGTTCCACGCAAGGGGTCGCGCTGTTACCTTCGAACTCAACTAAAATGATGGCGGTCCGGTTCGTCAGACCAAAGGTAAAAAACCCGCCTTCTGGGTCCATGTAACGGCCCTCCCCATATTTCACCATCGAACGGCTGCGGGACAGTTTGGAGGCGCCACGGCCGGTTTCGCTGCGGATGGCTTCGTTCATCTGGTCGGCGATGCGCGAGAGAGCGACTTCGGCGACGACAGGATCGGTGACGCGGATGATGGCGCCGCAGATCATGACCGGGTTCTGGTTGGTACCCTGACCTAGCTTATTGCTCGGAAATTTAGCGAAGCCATAAATTTCAGAATGGGGGTCGAGGCCGTTCTTCAGAAGCTCGGCGATCGCCACCGTCATTCCTTTCCCGCCCGTGCGTTCGAGCCATTCCGGGAAAGCTTGGCTGCCTTTTTGGCGAAGTTCGTCGGGGCGAAAAGTCACGACGGCGAAACTGTCGCTGGGGATCAGGCTCGAGGTGCCGGCGTTGGAACGAGCCGACTGATTGGAGCGTTCGGTGGCCCAGAGCCAGGCGGCGATGAGCGCGATGATGCTGGTCAAGACTACGACCACAGTGATTTCCCACGCGCTCCAGGCGGTGCGAGCCGCTTGGCCGGCGGCACCTTGGCTTTCGCGGGCTTCGCTGGACCGACGCTTGCGGCGGACTTGGACGGCCATGTTAAACGCGATGACCAGCGTCACGGCGAGCGGGTCGAAGACGGCGACCAGTGCCAGCATGAGCCACTTGACGACGTCGTCGGCTTCGGCGTCGAAGGCGCGGGCGACGAAGCGGTAGGAGCCGATGTCGGAAGCTGCAATCGTATCGCGGAGCTGGCGGATCTCTTCGTTGCGGGTGCGGATGTTCTTATAAAGGGCTTCGATCTCGGCATCGGTCATGGTCGCCTTGCCTTGGGAATTTTCCTGCAGGGCCACGAGTTGTTTTTCCAGGTCCGCGATGCCGTCTGAGCCGCTCTTGCGCAGGTTCTTTTCTTCGTTGTCGATGCGGGCGAGTTCGAGGTTGAAGAATTCGCGCAACTGGGAAACTTCCTTGGTTGTCGCGTCGTTGTTCTTCGATTGTTCGGCTCGGAGGCGTTCGATGCGGGCGTTGGCCTCGCTACGCATTTTTTCGATACGGTTGCTGGTTTCAGTCAGCTTGGCGAGAATCTGGTCGCGCTCTGGCTTCTGTTGTTCGCGGAGGTCCTGACCGAGACGAATGTTATCTTTTTCGAAGATAAAGAGCTGATTCGTCAGGCCTTGCTTGGTGTAAGCTTCGACGGCTTGGTCGAGGTTCTTGATGCGGTCGTTGAGCCCGGCGATGGTCGATTCTTCGGCGCCCACGGCCTTGGCGCTCGCGGCTTCTTCCGCGGCGATGCTCTTGGTGATGACGGCCACTTGCTCCGCGGTGCGTTGCATCGGTGCGGCTAATTCCTGCGTACGACGTTCGCTCAGCGCCTTGCGTTGCTCTTGGAGGCGAGCGAGCGATTGGTTGAGCGATTCGGTCGCCTGCGTCAGTCGGGCCTGACCCTTGGCGATATCTTCCCGGCCGGAGTTATTGATACGCGAGTTTTTGCCGCGCGATTCCTCAATCTGGCGCTGCACTTCAGAGATTTCTTTGTCGAGGGCCGCGATTTCCGCCTCATTGCGCGCAATATTGATGACGGTTTTTTCGTAGGCACGCGCCAGATAGCCGTAATTCCCTAAGGACGTGATTCCGATCAGGACTAAGACGGCGAGGGTAAGGTAAAAGCGCAGGACTCCGTTGATCAGTTCCCAATAGCGATAAAGGAAAGAGGCAGCTACGAGTTTGCCGATCTCGAGGCTCGCGGCCATAATCATGACCTGAACGTCGGAGCCGATGAAAAGTAGGCCTAGTCCACGGACCGAGAAGACTGCCGAACAGCCAGCGATGTATAAAGCCGAGGCGATTAAAATGAGGCGGAAGCCCCAACTTAAGCTTTTTGGCTCATCACCGGAGGGGTCATCATGGGTAGGGGGGCTCATAAGGGTGTGGGTAAGCACATCTTTAACTCGGACTTAGGGGAGGTGTCAAAAGGTCATTAGGAAGAGGACGTCTGATGTTCAAAAAAATATGAACTATCGTAAGATATGATTTATAACAGTCGTATCAAACCCGTCTCATTTATGCGTTTTATTTGCAACCTGAGGCATGTTCGTCTGTCTAATTCTCAACCCCTCATTTCCATGAAACTCCACAAGCATTGCCAGGGCAACCACCCCGACACCCTTTCGGGCTTAAGTCGGCGCGATTTCCTTCAAGTGGGTATGATTGGTACGATGGGTTTCAGCCTGTCTAATATGTTGCGATTGCAGGCAGCCGAGATGCCTAAGGTCGAGGCTTATGCGGCGATGGCGGATGCGGTCATTCACATCTATCTTCCGGGCGGAATGGCACAGCACGAATCTTGGGATCCTAAGCCTTTTGCATCGCCCGACTATCGCGGTCCCTACACGCCGATCAAGACATCCATTCCGGGTGAGTATGTCGGTGAGAAGTTCGTGAACATCGCGAAGATCATGAACAAGCTTACGGTCATCCGTTCGATGACGCACGGTGAAGCTGCCCACGAACGTGGGACGCATAACATGTTCACGGGCTATCGTCCCAGTCCCGCCATCAAGTTTCCGAGTTTCGGTTCGGTGATTTCCCACGAGCAAGGTTCGCGCAATAATCTGCCGCCTTACGTTGTCGTTCCCAGCCAGACTATTCCGGAACAAGGCACGGGATATATGAGCAGTGCCTTCGGTCCCTTCGCGCTTGGTAGCGATCCGGCCGATAAGGGTTTTGCCGTGCGCGATCTGCAAGGTCCTAAAGATGTCACGTCACAGCGTTTCGACCGTCGCCGCAGCATGTTGGCCGCCGTCGATGAGCATTTCCGTTCCACCGAAAAATCGGATGCCATCGGCGCGATGGATAGTTTCCAGCAAGCCGCTTATGGCTTGGTCAGCAGTGCCAAGGCCCGCGAAGCATTCGACCTAAGCAAGGAATCTGACAAGGTGCGCGACGAATACGGTCGCAACACCGCTGGGCAGCGTTTCCTGCTGGCCCGTCGCCTCGTCGAGGCCGGCGTCCGCATGGTCTCCGTCACTTTCGGCGGTTGGGATCACCACTCCAACATCAAGAGCGCTTTTGACGGACAGGCTCCCAATTTCGACCAAGCTTTTGCGCGGCTCATCACCGATCTCCAAGATCGCGGCATGCTCAAGCGCACGCTCGTGCTGGTGAGTTCCGAATTCGGTCGTACGCCTAAGATCAATGGCACCAACGGCCGTGACCACTGGCCGCGCGTATTCTCCGTCGCCATGGCCGGCGGTGGCATGAAAGAGGGTTACATCCACGGTGCCTCCGATGCGTTGGGCGGCGAACCCGATCGCGATGCGGTCGGCCCTGAAGACCTTGCCAAAACCATGTACCGGGTACTCGGGATCAATGCCGAAAAACGTATCGTCTCGGACGGCGGTCGTCCCGTCGACATCGTCAACGGCGGTCGTATCATGACCGACTGGCTAGCCTAATCTCGCGCCTGCCGTGCTGCTCGCCTCTAGGGTGACGCAGACGGGCTGCGCCCCGCTGCACCGCTTTATGTTCGCTCGTTTATTTACCGTCCTGATGCTCACGTCGCTTGCCGCGCGTGCGGCTTACCCAGATTTCAATTCCACGAAACCGAACGGTGGCCAATTAGGTTCGGAACTTAAGCTCACGCTCAATGGCGCCCGCCTAGCCGACTTCGAAGACCTGTTGTTTTTCTCGCCCGGCTTTAAGGTTAAGAGCGTGGAGACGCGCGCTAATAATAAAGTCGAACTGACTCTTGCCATCGCACCCAACGTGCCGCCCGGTAATCACCTCGTACGGATCCGGACGAAGTCGGGCATCTCCCACGCTCGCCAGTTTTTCGTGAGCCCGTTTCCCAACGTGGACGAGGTGGAGCCGAATTCGGATTTCGCCAACGCGCAGCCCATTCAACTCAATCAGACCATCGAAGGAGTCATCCTGCCCGAGGATGTCGATTACTTCAAGTTGACGGTCAAGAAGGGCCAACGGATTAGCCTCGAAGTCGACGCCCTGCGCTTAGGTTACGGCGTCTGCGATCCGTACATCGCGATCCTGGATAAGGATAAGTTCGAGAAAGCTTTTTCGGATGACACAATCCTGCATCGTCAGGATGGTTTCTGCTCTTTCACCGCCGAGTACGATGGCGAGTACTACGTGATGATCCGCGAATCATCTTACCGCGGCTCGGGCAACTCTTTTTACCGTCTCCACGTCGGTAGTTTCCGCCGCCCCGACGCCATCTACCCGGCCGGGGGAAAATTAGGTTCAAAACTCAAGGTGAACTTCGTCGATAACAAAGAATCATTTGCGGAAGAAGTGACGTTGCCGACCGAAGAGGATCCCGAGTTCATGCTTTACCCGAAGTCGCAGACGCCGGCGCCTTCAGGAAATACTTTCCGCCTTTCGGCCTTCGAGAACACGCTCGAAATCGAACCGAACAATACCCTGGAGCAGGCCACCGTCGCCAAGGAATCCGAGACTTACGCGCTCAACGGAATCATCGATAAACCCGGTGACGTGGACTTCTTTAAGGTCGCCCTGAGAAAAGGACAGGTCTTCGATTGTCACTGCTACGCCCAAGCGCTGGGCTCCCCGCTCGATCCGACCGTGACCGTGGTCGGACCTAAGGGTAATACGATGAGTTCTAACGACGACGGCGGCGGCATGCGCCGACTTGATTCCAAATTCAAATTTACCGTGGCGGCGGACGGTATCTACTCGGTACGCATCACGGATCACCTCGAGCGCGGCGGGCCGAATTTCGTCTATCGCGTCGAGATGATCGCCTCGCAACCCAGCCTGACGTTCGCCTCGCCCGACTATTCGGTCAACGACACCAACTACCGGCAATTCATGGCCATCCCGCGCGGCGGCCGCATGGTGCTGCTCGAAAACTTCACCCGTAACGGAGTCAGCGGAGATTATCGTTTTGATGTGAAAGGCTTGCCCACCGGAGTGAAGTTGCTCTCCGACTCCGCTCCGGGGGATCTGCCAGGTGTGCCGCTGGTTTTCGAGGCCGCTGCGGACGCTCCGCTCGCCGGTGCCGTGGTCACCGCGCAACTGCAACCCGTCGACCCTAAGAATAAGATCATCGGCCAGCAGCGTCAGATCTATGACATCGTCCGGCTCGGCAACGTGATTTATTACCAAGGCATCGAAGAGAAGATGGCGGTCGCCGTCGTGGAAGAAGCTCCCTATTCCCTCGAGATCGAGAAGCCTCTCGTGCCGTTGGTGCGCAACGGGGTGTTCAATCTTAAGGTCGTCGCGAAACGTAAGCCTGATTTCAAAGGCCCTATCCGGGTCTTCATGTCATGGACCCCGCCTGGAATTTCCGCGCTCGGTGAACAGACGATCGCGGCGGAGGCGAACGAATGTTATTTCCAATTGAACGCCAACGGCAACATTGACACCAAGGCCTGGAAATTCGTGGTGATGGGCGAAGCTGATGCTGGTAATGGGCGTGTTTATAATGCCTCGCCTTTCGCGGAGCTGGTCACCGAAGCTCCCTACGTCGCCGCCAACGCCATCCCGCTTACGGCGATGGAAATCGGTACGCCGGGCCTGATGGTGACTAATTTCGAAGTGCAACGCCCCTTCGAAGGAGAGGCCGTGGCCACGCTCGTCGGCGTGCCTGATACAATCTCGATTCCTTCGATCAAGGTGACCAAGGATACAAAAGAACTTCGTTTCACGGTGGTCACCAACGACAAGTCTCCCGTGGGCAAGAAAGAGAATCTTTTCGTTCAGGTAGATATTCCCGTCGGCAAGGGCACGACCACTCACCGGGTGGCGGTCGGCTCGATCCTTCGCCTGGATGCTCCGCGCAAGGCCGCCCCGGCTCCGGTAGCTAAGGCTGCGGGTGCGCCCGCCGCTAAGCCTACGACGCTGGTTCCCGCCGCCACTCCCGTGGTACTCTCGCGGCTCGAGCAACTGCGCCAAAAGACGGAAACCCCGAAGAACTGATTTCTCATGCTCGCCCGTGTCCTTTCGTCCGTTTTGACCTCAACGCTTTTAGTTTTAGCGGCCTTCGCCTCGGCCGCTCCGGTCTCCTTTGAGGAAGTGCGCGTGATCTTGGAGGGAAAGTGTCTGGAATGTCATAATCCTGATAAGACCAAAGGAAAGTTATTGATGAGCACGCGTGAGGCTTTTCTCAAGGGCGGCGAGAGCGGCACGACCTTGGTCGCGGGTGATCCCGTTAAGAGCGAGCTGCTGAAGCGATTGAATCTGCCGAAAGACCATGAGGATATCATGCCCCCCAAGGGCGGCCCGCTGCCTGCGGCCGAAATCGACGTTCTCCGACGCTGGGTAGCCGAAGGCGCGACCTGGACGGCAGGCGTCACGCTGGTCGCCAAGAATAAGGCTAAAGAAGAAGCGCTCGCCGATCTGAAACAAAAATTGCCGACCTTGGAGAAGCTCGAGATTTTTCCCGAAAATATCAACCTCGAGACGAAGCGGGATTTTCATCGGCTCGTGGTCTTCGCCACCTTCAAGGATGCCACCACGCGCGATGTGACCGCTTTTGCTAATTTGCACGTGAGCGACGAGAAGATCGCAACTTTCGATGGATATTCCGTCCACGCCGTCGCGGACAGCGGTAAGACCGAGGTCGTGGCGGAAATCGGCGGACAGATGGCGCGCGCCCCCGTTGCGGTGAAAGATGGGCAAAAGGACCGGGCGATTTCCTTCCGGCTCGATGTCATGCCGGTCTTCTTGCGTTCCACTTGTAACAGCGGCGGTTGTCACGGCGCCGCCCGCGGCAAAGACGGTTTCCGCCTCTCCCTTTTCGGCATGGATCCGGATGGCGATTATATTCGTCTGACCCGGGAAATGATCGGCCGTCGCATCAACTTGGCGATTCCGGAGGAAAGCGCCATGGTGGAAAAGACCACGGGTGCGGTCCCGCATTCGGGTAACAAACTTTACGATGCCGATTCGCAGTATAACAAAGCCATTCTCGAGTGGATTACGAATGGTGCTAAGGACGACCCGGCGGACATCGCGAAGGTGACAGGTATCGAGGTCTTCCCCAAGCAGATCGTCCTCGAAGGCAAGGAGTCCACGCAGCAGATCACCGTACGGGCGACTTATTCCGACGGCACTGATCGCGATGTGACGAAGTTGGCGTTGTTCATGTCCAATAACGATCCAGTGGCGTCAATCAGCAAGGACGGCGTCGTGAAATCGGCGGAGCGGGGCGCCGCCTTCATGCTCGCGCGATTTAACGTCTTCAGCGTGACCGCGCAGGTCGTGGTCATCCCAAAGGGTTTGGTTTACGAACGCCCGAAGGCCGCCGAGGTCAATTATATCGACAAGGCCGTCAACGAACGCCTCCATCGCCTGCGCATCGTGCCTTCCGGCACCTGTAGTGATCAGGAATATATCCGACGGGTCTACATCGACGTCGTCGGTCTGTATCCTAAGCCCGAAGAGCTGAAGGCTTTCTTGGAAGACCAGCGCCCCGATAAGCGCACGCTCTTGGTCGAAGGCCTGTTGCAGCGGAAAGAATTCACGGAGTTATGGGTCATGAAGTGGGCGGAACTCCTCCAGATCCGCTCCGGTATCAACGCGGGCAACAATGCGCCCCCGTTTTATAAGAACGCCTTGCTCTATTATAACTGGTTGGCGGATGAGATCGGTAAGAACGTCCCGATCAACCAGATCGTGATCGACCTCTTGTCCGCCTCTGGCGGCACGGTTTCGGTGCCCGCCGTCAATTATTATCAAGGCGAACTCGATCGGCTCAAGATTAGCGAGAACATCGCCCAAGTCTTCATGGGGATGCGCTTGCAGTGTGCCCAATGTCATAACCACCCGTTCGATCGCTGGACAATGAACGATTACTATGGGTTCAACGCCTTCTTCGCCCGGATCGGCCGGAAGAATACCGACGACCCTCAGGAGGTGATTATTTTTAACAGCAAGGGTGGGGAGACGCAGCATTTCCTGACCAAGAAGAATGTGAAGCCTAAGTTCTTGGGCGGCGAAGAGCCTGAAATCAAACCCGGCGAAGACCGCCGTCGCGTCATGGCCGAATGGCTCGCCTCGCCGCGTAACCCGTTTTTTGCCCGTAATATCGCCAATCTGATCTGGGCGCACTTCGTCGGTGTCGGCGTGGTCGACCCGGTGGATGACGTGCGGGTCTCCAATCCGCCCTCCAATCTCGAGCTGCTCGACGAACTGGCGAAGCACCTCACAGATTATAAATATGACGTGCGCAAGCTCGTCCGTGACATCACCGCTTCGGCCGCCTACCAGCGCAGCACCAAGACCAACGACACCAACGCGGGTGACAAACTCAACTTTGCCCGTGCGCAGGTGCGCCGCGTCCGGGCCGAAGTCCTCCTCGATGCGATTTCTCAGATCACTGAGACCCCAAACAAATTCCAAGGCCTGCCGGTGGGCGCGCGCGCGGTCCAGATTGCCGACGGGGCGGTCTCGAATTACTTCTTGACCACCTTTGGGCGCTCAAAGCGCGAATCCGTCGCCTCGACCGAGGTGAAGACCGACCCTAATCTTTCTCAGGCCCTGCACCTCATGAATGGCGATGCCGTGAACGATCGGATCCGTCGCGGCCAGGTCGTCGAAAAGATGATCACGGCCGGGAAGAAGGACGACGAGATCATCCGGGAGCTTTTTCTTCGGGTGTTCGGCCGTTTGCCGTCGGGTGTCGAGATGAAGTCGGTGACCGACGCAATCGCGACCGAACCGACGAACCGTCAAGTGGTGTTAGAAGACGCTTTCTGGGCGCTGATGAACTCGAAGGAGTTCTATTTTAATCACTGAGCCGTCTTCGCATGTCCTCCGCTTTGCCGTCCTTTCGTTGGTTGAGTCGCCGTTGTCTGACGTTGGCGGCGACCACGCTCTCCGTGACTGCGCTCTGGGCGCAAGAAACGGAAAAGCTGACCTACGACGACCACGTGCGGCCTATGCTGGAGAATAAATGTTTCTCCTGCCATAATCCGGATAAGAAGAAGGGCGGGCTCGAACTGACAAGTTACGCCGGCCTCATGAACGGCGGCAGCGGCGGCATCGTCGTCGATGCCGGCAATCCGCAAGCCAGCCGGCTCTGGACCTGCACGTCCAAGAAAGAAGAACCTTACATGCCGCCGGAAGGCGCTCCCCTTGAAGCCAAAGATCTTGCACTGTTATCGAAGTGGATTGCCGGCGGGGTGCTGCAAGCCAAGGGAAGCGTTGCGCGCAAATCAAATCGTCCGAAAGTCGACCTGACTTTCAACGGTGATGTCGGCAAGCCCAGCGGTCCCGCCGCTCGTCCGGAAAACGTTCTTCTTGAGCCCGTAGTCGTCACTCCGCGCACGACGGCCGTGACCGCGATGGCCGCCAGCCCTTGGACTTCTCTGCTCGCGGTGGCTGGACAGAAACAAATCCTGCTTTACGACACCGACACGAAGGAACTCGCCGGCATCCTGCCTTACCCCGAAGGCTACGCTCGCTCGCTTAAATTCAGCTCCAATGGTTCGTTGCTTATCCTTGGCGGCGGCCGGACCGGAAAATTTGGTCATGCGGTGGTCTGGGACGTCAAGACGGGTAAGCGCGTGACGGAAGTCGGCAAGGAGTTCGACCAGATAATGTCAGCGGATATTTCGCCTGACCATCGCAAGGTGATCATCGCCACCAACGCCAAGAAATTGAAATGTTTCGATGTCGCCACTGGCGAACAGCTTTACCTGATCAGCAAGCACACCGAGTGGGTGACGGGAGCGGATTTCAGTCCGGACGGGGTGTTGCTCGCCACTTCCGATCGGAACGGGAACGTTTTCGTCTGGGAGGCCGATAATGGCGGCGAATTTTATAA
>DKND01000031.1:0-1729 GCA_002470605.1 Opitutia bacterium UBA7397 | reverse complement strand
GGCGGCGGCGACGGCACCACCGCGATGTGGAGCATCGAGGGTAAACGGCTTGAGCATCTTCAGGGCATCAAGCAAAACGATCAGGTCGCCCGCGTCGTCGGGCTCTACGACTCGAAGGCTTTCGTCTCGAGCAATTGGCTGGGAGAGGTCCGTTTCTTCGAGACCGCGACTGGTCGCGAGATCACCCAAGTCTCCAGCAATCCTCCGAAGATTGTCGACCGCGTGATCATCGCCGAGAAGCGCCTGACCGAGCTTGAGCCTTCGCTCGCGCCAGCCGAGGCCGCCGCTAAGGCCGTTGAAAGCCGCATCCCCGCCGCCGAGGCCGCGCTGGCTAAGGTGAAGGTCGACGGCGAACCTGCCTCGAAGAAACTCGCTGAACATGAGGCCAAGAACGCCGAGGTCGTCAAGGGCCTCACCTATTGGCAGGGCATGTTAAAGAAGGCGGCCAACGCCGCGGACAAGGCCACGGCCACGAAGGGTATCTCCGATTGCCGAGGGGGCCTGACATACCTGGGGCAGGAAATAACCAAGGTTAAACCAGCCGCCACCGCTTTCCGCGCTGCCGAAGCCGAGCTCGCCAGGGCCCGGACCGAACTCGCCACCGCCCAGGCCAAGGCGCGCGATATCACCGCCGAGATTACCGCGCATCGCGAACGTATCGTCACTCTAAAAGCGGCCCAATTCAATGTCGGGGTGCTCTCGGAGTCCGATAAGCTCGCCAAACTCGAGACCGACATCGCTGATTTAATTACCGCCAAGGCGGATAATGAGGCCGCCAAGATCACGGATACGGCCCGCATCGAGTCATCCCGTAAGACCATCGCGCAGAACCAAGATTTATTGCCGAAACTCGAGGCTGACCTACTGCAGTTGAAGGCCGAATTCGTAAGCTTGGACAAGACTTTATCGCCCCTGCGCCTGGTAGAATCCGAAGCACTGGGAAAAATCGAAGGCCAGGGTAAAATGATCGAAGTCGAAAGCGAGGCCATCGTCCGGCTCGGACAGGATCGCGATGCGGCGGTGATGGTGATCAAGGCCGCCGTTGAAGCTTATCGCGACAAATATACGACGCCGCTCAAGGCCCGTCTTACCGAGCTGACGCTGAAGAGCGACGGCTTGAAGAAACAATCGGCAGCTTTGCATGAAACTATGATCAAGGCTAAAGCCGCGGCGGCAGATGCTTTGGCGAAATCTGAGGCCGCCCGAAAGGCGGTCGCGCTGGCCGCGAAAGCTGCGAGCGCTGCGAAAGAGGTGCAAGCATCCTCTATGACGCAAGAAGCCAATGCCGCTCAATCCTACGCGGCGGCGCGGCAATTCAAGGCGCTCTTCTCATTCCACTATTTCGCAAAGAAGCAGGCGACGACCCTGCAATTACAACTGAACCAAAAAGCTTTGGCCGCATCCCAGCAAGCTTTGGGTATCGCCCAGGCCCAGCTGGTGACAGCGGACAAAGCTTTGGCCGCAGCCAAGGTCATTGACCAATCTCAAAGAGCCAACGCAACGGCGGCTCTCTCGGCCTTCGAACAGTCGGAAAAGACTGCTGCGCCGACCTATACCGAATTGGCGGCGGTGACTAAGGAACGCGCGATGCGTTTGGCCGAGCGCGAGAAAATCGCTGCCGGCGCGGTCTTGGCGGAAAAAGAGCACGCCACGAAATTACCTGCCCTGCAGGCGGCTTTACAAAAAGCGAAAGAGGGCATGGCACCCTTGGAAAAAGCACTTGCAGCCG
>DKND01000101.1:1752-5919 GCA_002470605.1 Opitutia bacterium UBA7397 | reverse complement strand
TTGATCGTCCCGGTGCTGTCGGTGTCGAAAATCGTCCGGATATTATGGTTACCAAAGCGATCCATCAACACCCCGGTGGAGGCCGTATTGGTGGAATAATCTTCAAAGTCGTCCTTGGCAAAAGCACAGAACTCTTCGCCGTTACGATTATAGGCCTTGCGGTCCGAATCCTTCAGGATCGACCCGTCGGGATTCTTGCCGGAAAGCGCCATGATGAAATTCACCCCTGCCGTCCCTGACTCGAGACCGTAAATCGAGTCATTCTTCGTATCATAGGTGCCGGTACCGATGCTGGGATAAAAACCGTAGGTCTGCTTATAGCGCGTGACCCCGTTGGCCCATTGCGAAAAAGCACCCTGAGCGGTAGCCAGGCGAGCCTTCTTGCGCACGCCCGATATCGCCGGGAAAAGTAGGCCGATTAACATTCCAATGATAGCCATTGCTATCATCAACTCAACAAGGGTGAAACCAGATCGACGACGAGGGGACATAAGAAAAAAGGGGTCTTATTGGTGGGTCAAAATGATACCCCCATGCCCTCCCCTTTGAACAGTCAAAAACGCCCTCTCTCCTCCTCTATCGGATGAAAATAAAGCAAAGGACGGCCACCGCCGTCGGCACCACCGCCCATAAGGCCAATTTAAGGGGGGAAACCCCCTGGTCGAAGTGTTTAGCCAAGATAGATTGGCCCGCAGGGTTTGGCGCATTGGCGATAACAGTGAAGCCTCCGCCTGCCAAAGCCCCCGCCATGACCGCATGGCGCAAACCTTGAGCCGTCGCGTCCGCCAAAGATAGACCAGGCACCTGTGAGGCCAGAAAGGTAATCGCGGCATTATCATTAAAGGCCGTCAAGAAAGTCGCCGAGAGCATCAAGGTGTTCGCATCCAATCGCGCGATGAGGGGAGAAATCCACCACGATTGCGTGCCGCCTAAGACGACCAGTCCCGCCAAAAAGAAACCTACCAACAAAGGCCCCCGCAATCTGACCGGCGACTGCCACTGCGGCGTCGCCACCGTGAATGCCAAGAAGACCAATAATCCTGCTACCATCAAGACAGGGTGATGCCCGATCAACATCAACACCGTCCAGACCATCAAGGCGAGGTGCACAAGGATGACCCAAAAAGGAATTTCCGAGCGAGGATTATCTGCCGTCGTATCCTTGGCTCGAAGCGCTAGTTCGGCGAACTCGCTCCGGAAGAAAATGAAGGTCGTCGTGGTAGAAAATAAAATCGTCGCCATTGCCGCCCAACCAAACTGACGGAAGACATCGGACAAACCCCAGCCCCACTTTGCCGCCACCATCACGACTGGAGGTGCAGCGAAATGCGTGAGCGCCCCGCCGACGGAAATATTGACAAATAATAAGGCCAAGGTGGCGTATTTAAGCCGCTCCGAAGGCCGCAACGCATAAAACTGGGCCGATAATAACATCGCCGCAATCGTCATCGCCGCAGGCTCTGTAATCAGTGACCCAAGCAAAGGGGCTAGGCTTAGGATCACGAACCAGCGAGCTGCGACCGAATCGCCTAAGCCACGCGCGACGCCCCCCAGCAGCCCTTCAGCCAAACGCATCACCGGACGGGCGGACGCCAGCACCATGATGATAAAAACAAACAGGGGTTCTAAAAATTTTGAGGGCCCGATATCCGCTAGCGTCGTCCCGGCCAGATCGTAATTGCCGGTCTCGACATAGCGGCACGCAAAATGCCAACCCTTCCCCGGCCAAAAAACCATCAAACTAAAAAGAACTAAGGCCCAAATCCCAAAAACGGCCTCAACTTCTCCTAAGAGATGCAGAAGTGAGGCGCGTAAATCTGCCGACTCCCCTCGCTCGTTCACTGGCACCAAGCCCAACCGAACTTGCGCATCATGTTCGACTTTTCTTTGGTGCGCTAATTTCGCGAAATAAGAAGTCAGAAAAGCATGCAAGACGGCCAATGCGAAAACTGCGCTCGCCGCTAAAAGGAAAAAGTCCGCTCCTGCCGCGTTTCCTAATTCCTGCCAGAGTGTTAGTTCATGAGGCATGACTTAGGTTGCGTCATGCAGCCCCTCACTGCAATCCCTACCGAATAAGCTGAAATTCACCTTAACGCTGGACTGCTAAGTCCGGCCGGGCACCGCCCAAGGATTTGACCAAATCCACCTGGGCTCCGAGGCGATCCAACAGGACGCGTGCAACCGCTACCCTTGATTCGGCCATGACCCGACGCGCGACCAGAAATTCCGTCGGCGAAGCCTGGCCGAGACCTTTACGCTCTTCGGCGATACGATAGGCCTCGCTCGAGGCAAGTAAACGACGGCGACCCGCTTCCGCGGCGACAATCGTTTCTCTTACGTCCACCAAGGCGTCGCGCACCTCGCGGAACGCGTTAAGTACCGCTTTTTCATAAGCAGCTGCGGCCTGATGTTGAATCGCCACGGCGGCTTCGACGCGGGCACCGGTGCGACCAAAATCAAAAATGGGCACGCTCGCGCTCAAGCCGAATTGCGAAGTGCCATTACCGGTGGAAAAAAGCGAAGAAAGCTCGCGACTTTCGACGCCCAACGCGCCCGTCAGTGAGAAGGTCGGAAAGTAAGCCGCCTTAACGTAGCCGATCCGGGCGTTCGCCGCCACCAGGGCTTGTTCTGCGGCGACGACATCAGGGCGCTGACGCAAGAGCTGCGACGGCAAGCCGACGGCAGGCGCTGCAGGCGTGACCAGCGCATTCAGCGGACGCACCGGCAAGACCATCCCTGGTTGGCCGACCAAGGAACCCAGCAGGTGCTCGGCTTGAGCCCGAGCCCGCCGGGTGTCCGATAAAGCAGCGATTGCCGCCGAGCGGGTCACCTCAGCCTGGGCGCGATCATGGGTGCTGGCCGCCCCGACTTTGATGCGTTCTTCGGTGATGCGATATTCTTCGTCGCGGATATTTTTGATTTCTTCCGCCGCCACGAGTTGGATGTCGCTCGCTCGAACTAAGGCGTAAGTTCGCACCACCGAAGCCGTCAAAGCGAGTTCGACCTGCAAACGTGCTTCGCTGACGCTTAATAATTGAGCCCGGGCCGCCTCGGAGGCGCGTCGTAACTTGCCCCAAAAATCGAGTTCGAAAGCCGTGGAAAGCCCGCCGCTATAAGAAGTCCGGTCACGGCCTGCAAAAGAAGTAATCGGCGAATAGCCGTTATTGCTCACGGTATTTCGGCTTACACCCGCCCCCGCGTTCACCTGCGGCAACATAGCGCCGACGACTTCACTGAGACCGGCCGAAGCTTCTTCAACCCGGGCCACGGCGATCCGCAGATCCGTATTGGCCTTCAAAGCGTCCGCCACCAAGCCATCCAATTCGGCGTCATGAAAAGCCTTCCACCAATCGGCCATCACGGGCTGCCCCGTCGTTGATTTATTTTCAGGATAGGCCGTGAGCTCTGGCAGCTTCGGTCGTTCGTAATCAGGCCCGACCGCGCAGGCGCAAAGCAACAGCGAACAAATCGAACTGTAAAGAATAAGGTTTCTCATGCGCGTGGCTCCTTCCGGTCACCCGTAAGGACTTTGAAGAAGAGCGGAATAAAAAGCGTAGCCACAAAGGTGTCGAAGAGCATGCCACCGAACACACCCGTACCCATCGAGCGACGCGCACCGGCACCAGCGCCTGCGGCGATCACGAGCGGGACAACCCCAAGCACGAAGGCCATCGAGGTCATGACGAGCGGACGGAATCGGATGCGCGCGGCTTCGACGGCTGCTTCGGCCGCCGATTTGCCTGCATCGCGTGCCTTCACGGCAAATTCAACGATCAAGATGGCATTCTTCGCCGCCAGGCCGATGAGCGTCACCAGACCGATTTGGAAATAGATATCGTTCGCGCTCCCGCGCACGAAAATCGCGACGAGCGCGCCGAGCAGGGCGAACGGCACGGTAAGAATGACACCCACGGGCAGCGACCATTTCTCATATAAGGCCGCCAGAATCAGGAAGACCATCAGCAGCGCCATCGAGAACGCCGGGATAGCCGAGCTGGCCGAACGTTTCTCCTGCAAAGCTTGGGCCGTCCAATCGAGTTCATAACCGGGCGGAAGATTCTCCGCGGCGATTTCCTCGACGATCCGCAAGGCCTCACTCGAACTTACTCCCGGAATACTGCCGCCAATGACACGGGCGGCCACGAAACCTTGGTAGCGCTCAATCTG
>DKND01000101.1:0-1715 GCA_002470605.1 Opitutia bacterium UBA7397 | reverse complement strand
CGGTCGGAGGGCTCGGACTGCATGAGCACGCGGTAGGTGCGTCCGGCACGGGTGAAGTCGTTGACGTAGACCGAACCAATCGTGGTCTGAAGCGCATCGTAAATTTCCGGCAAGGGTACCCCAAGGGTGGCAGCTCGCACCTGGTCGACGTCCGCGGAGTATTGCGGGACGGTCGTGCGATAGAAGGTGTTGATACCGGTAAGTTTGCTATTCTGACGCAAGGCAGCCAAGAGTCCGTCAAGCACCTTACCGAGTTTGGCAGGATCATCATCATCACGTGCCTGTAGGTAAAATTCGAAGCCGCCGGCAGAACCGATGCCGCGGATGGGAGGAGGATTCACGACGAAACAAAAGCCCTTACTAGATTTGGCCACAGCCCCCGTGAGCATGCCGCTGAGTTCTTCGGCGCTATGCTTTCGCTCGTCCCAGGGGATGAGGGGTACGAAAATCGTGCCGGCGTTAGTCTTTTCGCCGCCGCCGATGAGGTCGAACCCACTGATGGCGAAAGCGTGGAATACTTCGCTCTTAGGCGCAGGGGTGGCCATGATTTCCGGGACGATCTCCGCCATGTAAGCACGGGTACGCGAAACGCTCGCGCCGTCGGGCAAGGAAACCACGCCAAGGACATACCCTTGGTCCTCGGAGGGAATAAAGCCGCGCGGAATCAGGCGAATGAGCACGACGTTGGCGGCGAGAATCGCGAGGAAGATTCCGAGGGCTGCCTTGGGGTGACCAAGCAGCCAGCGCACGGTGCGACCATGCCACGCGGCGACAGAATTAAAGCGGGCCTCGAACCAGCGGAGGAAACGATTGCCGTGCGGAGCTTCGGCATCACGCGGACGCAGGATGAGAGCACAAAGAGCGGGCGTAAGCGTCAAAGCAACAAAGCCCGAAATCACGACCGCGACGGCGACCGTGATGGCGAATTGCCGGTAAAGGGCGCCAGCGATACCGCCCAGAAAAGCGACTGGGAGAAAAACTGACACCAGCACGAGTACGATCGCGATAATTGCTCCGCCCACTTCACGCACGGAGGCGATCGCGGCGTCGAAGGGCGACATACCCTTCTCGTGCATGAGACGCTCGACGTTCTCGAGCATCACGATTGCATCGTCCACGACGATACCAATCGCGATCACCATGGCGAAGAGCGTCAGGGTGTTGATGCCGAAGCCAAAAAGCCAGAGGCCAGCGAAGGTGCCGATGAGCGAAACCGGCACGGCCAGCATCGGAATCAACGTCGCGCGCCAGCTGCCAAGGAAAAGGAAAACGACCAGCACGACTAAGATCCCAGCCTCGAAGAGCGTATGCTCGACTTCGCTAATGGAGGCTTTGACGAAGCGCGTCGTATCAAAAGGAATTTCGTAATCCACGCCGGCCGGGAAACGCTTCGAAATCAAGGCCACCTTGGCCTTTACGGCGTCAGCGACATCCAAAGCGTTCGCGCCTGGGGCGAGGAAGACGCGGATGCCGACGGCGGTCTTGCCGTCGAGGGTCGCTTGCTGCTCGTAACTCTGGGCGCCGAGTTCAAGCCGGGCCACGTCACGCAGACGCAACGTGCCCGCCGGGCCACCAGAGCGAATGATGATTTCACCGAATTCCTCCGGCGTCGAAAGACGTCCGGCGGTGATGATCGGAATCGAGAAGGCCTGTCCGTCAGGGGTTGGCTCCTGACCTAGCCGACCAGCCGCATACTGGTTATTGGTCGCACGAAT
>DKND01000050.1:16598-19462 GCA_002470605.1 Opitutia bacterium UBA7397 | reverse complement strand
GTCGTCGCGCTTTGTCAGGCCTGCCACATGATCAACGGGCAGGGCGGACTCATCGGCCCGAATCTTTCCGGCGCTGGCGCGATGGGTATGGAAGGAGTCATCCGCAATATCGTCGACCCCAACGCCGCCATCGAAGCCGCGTACCGCATCTTCCAGGTCAAACTCAAAGCCGGTGAAGTCGTCGAAGCGTTCTACGTTTCCGAGGATGCGACGGCCTACGTGCTCCGTCAGCCCGGCGGCGCCGATCGTCGCATTCCGAAGGCCGAAGTGTCGGCCACCAAGTATTTGCGCCGCTCGATCATGCCCGAAGGCCTGCTGGACGGCTTCACGGACGAGCAGGTGACGGACCTCTTCGCCTACCTGAAGACGCTGAAGTAGTGTTTTAGGGCTAGGGTCAGGGCCAGGGTGAGAGCGGCGGCAGGGATGGGCGGCAGGGTTTTATCCCCGTCGCCTCTTCTAGCCCTGCCCCCGCCTCTGGCCCTACCCCTGTCAGGCCTTCTTCGCTTGCCGAGGGGGCGTAGGGGCTTACGGCTTAAGTCATGTCTGTCTGGTTCAATCCTGCCCGCGAAATCGAAGCCCTGCTGCGCAAGGCCGCCACTTCCGTCCCTGGTTTCGAAGCCGATTTCGATCCGGAGCTGAAGCCCTCGGATCCCCGCCACGCAGACTTCCAGGCCAATGGCGTCTTGGCGGCGGCAAAAAAAGCCAAAGCGAATCCGCGGGCTCTAGCGAGTGCTTTGCTCGAATCGCTCCGTGCTCAAGGGGGACTCGACGAAAAACTGATTCAGGTCGAAATCGCTGGCCCTGGGTTCATTAATTTCAAACTCACGCCCGTCGCCCTCGGTGCCTGGCTGCGGGAGTATCGCGATGAATCGAAATGGCGCGCCGGCGCGGCCCGTCTGATGGGCGGCCGTAAAGTCGTCATCGATTATCCTTCGCCTAACACCGCTAAGCAGATGCACGTCGGTCATCTGCGGCCGATCGTCATCGGCGAAGCGGTCGCACGTCTGGTCGAATTCTGCGGCGCCGAGTTGGTGCGCGACAACCATATCGGCGATTGGGGCACTAATTTCGGCATCCTGATTTTGGCGATTCGCCGCGCAGGTTTCAGCTTGGATCCGAAGAGTCCCACGGCCTTGGAGGATTTGGAGCGGCTTTATAAGGAGGGTAGTGTGGCGACCAAAGCTGACCCGTTGCTGCTCGATGCGGCCCGGGCGGAACTGGCGAAGCTGCAGACGGGCGACGCCGCGAATCTCGCCCTCTGGAAGGAAATCGTCGCAGTTTCCAATGCGGCCTGTCAGCGCATTTACGACCAATTCGGATTAAAATCAGACGTCATCCTCGGGGAATCTTTTTATCGTGATAAGGTCGATCAGGTCTATGCCGAGTTGCAGCAATACGGTCTCGCCGAGGAAAGCGAAGGCGCCTTGGTCGCCTGGCACGACGAGGAGCCGCGGTTCTCGCGACACGCCGAGACCAAGATGCCGTTCATCATTCGCAAGCGAGACGGTTCTTCGAACTACGCTTCCACAGACTTGGCGACGTTACTTTATCGACTCGAGCATTTCAAGGCCGACGAGATCATCTATGTGACCGACGGCCGTCAGCAGGATCATTTTCATCAGCTGTTCGTGACCGGAGCTAAATGGTTCAAGGCTTCAAAGCGTCGCCTGCCTCGCCTGCGACACGTCTGGTTCGGCACCATCCTCGGCGAAGATGGTAAGGCCATTAAGACCAAGTCGGGCGATCCGGTGCGACTTCAGGAACTGATCGATGAGGCCACCGAACGGGCCTATCAGGAAGTGAAGAAAAAGAACCCAGATCTTCCGGAGGCCGAGCATCGTTCGATCGCGAAGGCCATCGGGGTGGCCGCTCTACGTTATGCGGATCTTTCCTCGAGCCGCACGATGGATTACACCTTCTCGTGGGAAAAACTTCTGGCCTTCGAGGGTAACACGGCGCCTTACCTGATGTACGCCGTAGTCCGGGTGCGTTCGATTTTCCGGAAGAGCGGACTAGCCGTCGGACAAGGCGAAGAGGGCGCGACCGACCCGGAAACGCCAACGGAAATCGCCCTTGCGCGCAAGCTGCTGGGCTTCACCGCGGCTTTGGATTCAGCCTTAGAGGACCTGCGCCCGCATCACCTTTGTACTTACCTCCATGAATTAGCGGCGGCGTACGGCGCGTTTTATGCGGCCGATAGTGTCATTGTGGATGAACCGGCGGTGAAGGCCCGTCGTCTGATGCTTTGCTCCCGTACCACCGCTATTTTGGAAGTCGGGTTGCGACTGCTGGGCATCGAGCCAGTGGAGCGCATGTAAGCGCCGCAAAGCGGCAAGGGGGCAGGGTGGCACGTGGGCAAGTGGGCACGGGGTGTTAATTCCTTGCCCCGTGTCACCTTGCCAGCGTACCCCCTGACTACGTTTTCCGGGTAGACCTCTGGGGGGCGAGGTATAGAAAAATATAACCCCCATGGATGCCCCTCCTCCTAAGCCCGAACGCCTTTTGTCTCTCGATGCCCTCCGCGGCTTTGACCTTTTCTGGATCATCGGCGGGCATGGAATCATTCTGGCATTAATGCAGTTCAAATCTCTGGGCTGGCTTTCGGTGGTGAACGAGCAGTTGGAGCATGTGGCATGGCATGGCTTTCATTTCGAAGACCTGATTTTTCCGTTATTCCTTTTCTTGGCCGGCGTTTCTACGCCGTTTTCATTGACGCGTCGCCTGACGGAAGGCGCGCGGGGCGAAGTCTGCCGGAAGATCATCCAGCGCGGCGCGATCCTCGTGCTGTTGGGCATCATCTATAACAATGGTCTGCAGTGGAAGGGTTATGAGAATATGCGCTTCGGCAGCGTGCTGGCCCGCAT
>DKND01000050.1:10900-16524 GCA_002470605.1 Opitutia bacterium UBA7397 | reverse complement strand
TTGGCCTATTGGGCTTTGCTCAGCTTCGCGCATGCGCCCGGCTTCAAGGGTGGCGACTTCACGCTTGAAGGAAACTTCACGAGTTACTTTGACCGATTATTCCTGCCAGGAAAGTTACATCGCACGACCCACGATCCAGAGGGTTTGCTCGGAATTATCCCCGCAATCGGTAATGCGCTCCTCGGCATTCTCGCCGGCCTTTGGCTACGACGTCCAGAAGGCGAAGTCTCTGGCTCCCGTAAGGCCGTGGGGCTTGCCGCCGCCGGTTTGGTCTTATTGCTCCTCGGGGGGCTTTGGGATTTCGCGTTCCCGATTAATAAGAACCTTTGGACGAGTTCCTTTGTGCTTTGGACGGGAGGCTGGTCGGCTTTGTTGCTGGGCCTCTTCTATTGGACTATCGACGTGTTGGGCTGCCGCCGCTTCGGTGATTTCTTTGCGGTCGTCGGGATGAATTCAGTGCTGATCTATATGGCGAGTAAGTTCATCAAATTCGAATATACCTCGCAGGCCGTTTTTGGCGGATTAGCCAAGGCGCTCCCGGAGCGTTGGTCGGTGCTGGTGCTTGCGCTCGGGTTTTTCGCCATCGAATGGACCTTCCTCTGGTTCCTTCGTCGCCAGAAGATCTTCCTGCGGGTCTAAGCGCCGCGCCCTTGACCCTTTGGTCCTTTGCGTAAGTCTAGGGTGATGGAATCCAATCCGAACCCAAAGGTCACGCGGGCCGATATCATGATGCGCGGCGCCCTCTGCCGTTGTCCGAATTGCGGCCGACGCGGTTTGCTGGCTTCGTGGTTCCGCTTGAACAAGGCCTGCGTGTCCTGCGGGATGGATTTGGCGAAGTCAGCGGGATTCTATTCCGGGACCACCTCGATCGGCTACGTGGCCGCAATCATCTGCGTCATCATCCCGGTCTGTCTTCTCGTGGTTTTCAAAGTCCTGTCCGTCGGCACCGGAATCATCCTGGGCATCTTCGGCTCCTTCGGCTTCATCGTGTTGATCTACCCTGTCATGCTCTGCTGGATGGTGATGGTTTATCACCTGGCTTTACCGGATGATTTGCCCGCCAATGCCCCCAATGACGGGCCGAGAGCAGGCTAGGCGGCCAAGGCTAGGCCTTGACTAATATCATCATATCTGGATAAGAAGATATATAAATGCTAAACCCTGGTCTCCTCCAAGCACTCCGACACCCCGCGCGTCCGACCGTCTCGGTGGAGTTTTTTCCGCCCAAAGATGAGGCGGGCGGGGCGAAGCTTTTGCAGGCCGCCCGGACGTTGCAGCCCTTGGGCATCGATTTCGCCTCGATCACTTACGGGGCAGGTGGCACGTCGCGTTCGACGACGTTAGCTTACGGGGCCGAATTGGTGAAGCTGGGACTTCCGCTGATTGGCCATCTTACTTGCGTCGGGCACACGCGGGCGGAACTGNNTCATCAAACAGTATGCGGAGGCTGGATTTTCTGGCATCTTGGCTTTGCGCGGCGATCCGCCGAAGGGCCAAAAAGATTTCACGCCGCACCCGCAAGGCTTCGCGCACGCCCATGAACTTGTCCGCCTGATCCGCGAAATCCATCCGGGTCGATTTGCCGTCGGAGTCGCCGGCTTTCCCGAACGGCATCCCGATGCGGTGGACGATTTGTCAGACGTGCGTTTTTTGGCCGGCAAGGTCTCGGCCGGAGCAGATTTTGTCACCACGCAGCTCTTCTTGGATAACGAAGATTATTTCCGTTTTGTGGATCGGGCGCGGGCCGCCGGCGTCTCGGTGCCGATTTTGCCTGGCATCATGCCGGTGCTCTCGTTGAAGCAGGCCCGCACGTTCTGTGGCTTTTGCAAGGCGCGCATTCCGGCGGCACTGATCGCCGAATTGGAGAACTGCGGTCCTGATGAAGAGGCTCAGCGAAAGGTGGGCGTGTCGTGGGCGGTCCGTCAGGTGCGAGGCCTGCTTGCCCGTGGCGCCCCGGGTTATCATGTATATATCCTAAATAAGGCCGAATCGGCGGTAGAACTTTTTTCAGCGTTGCGCAGTTGAGCCAGAGCCGGCGACGCCATCAATAGGTTTGTAAAGGAGGGCGACAGGCGGTGAGATGGGCCATGCGCGAAACCCCTGCTCCTTTGGTTACCGGCTGGCAGCGTGGTTTCTGGAGCCTGATGGGTACGCAATTCCAGAACGCCTTCAGCGATAATGCTCTGAAACAGCTGATTATTTTGATGCTACTCGCCAGTGCCGTTGCGACGGATGAAGATAAATTGGTTTCAGTCGTGACCGCGGTTTTCTCTGCGCCTTTCATCATGTTCGCGATGCTGGGGGGCTGGCTAGCGGATCGCTTCAGTAAGCAGCGGGTCATGGTCAGCGTCAAATTGGCCGAAATGGGTATCATGCTTTTTGCGGCGTTGGCCTTATCGCAGGAGGGATTACCGCTGAAACTCTGCGCCATCTTCCTGATGGGTTGCCATAGCGCTATTTTCGCTCCGTCCAAGTACGGTATCCTGCCTGAGATTTTGCCGCACGAGAAACTCTCTTGGGGGAACGGCATCCTTGAGCTGCTGACGTTTCTCGGAATTATCTTCGGCACCGTGGCGGCCGGCTATTTCTCGGATGTCTTCAAAGGTGAAGAGTGGGTCGCTGGTCCGATTCTGGTGGCAATCGCCTTCGGGGGTTGGCTGCTCAGTCGCCATATTACCCCGAGTCCGGCGGCGGATTCTCGCTGTGCTTTACGAATCAATCCGATCACCGATTTGGTGAGACAGCTTAAGGTGATGAAGTTGGATCGGGACCTTTGGCGGGCCTGTTGGGGTAACACGGGATTCTATTTTATCTCAGGATTGGTGATGATGAACGTAGTCGTCTTCGGCAAAAGCATCCTGCATCTCAGCGGCGTCCAGAACAGTCTTATGAACGTGGCCCTTGCGCTTGGCATCGGCATTGGAAGTGTCGTGGCCGGCTATGCCTCGCGCGGTAAGATCGAATATCGATTGGTCCCGATCGGAGCGGTAGGCTTGGCGTTAAGCACCATTCCGATGGGCATGGAGGGAATTAGTGCCGACACTTTCCGCGTCTGTATGGCCACGTTGGGCTTCTCTGCGGGGCTTTTCATCGTCCCGATTGTCGCGGTCCTGCAACATCGCCCTTCACCTGAGAGCAAGGGCGCGGTGCAGGGCACCGTGAGTAGCCTGAGTTTCATCGGGATTTTGGCCGCCGCTGGCGTCCAGTGGATTGCCCGTGAGACCTTTGGTATCACTTCCGGGCAGGTTTTCTGGCTGTGCGGAGCCTTTGCGATTATTACCGGCGCGTATTCGGCGATTTCCCGCGGAAAATTCATCCAAGCTGAATAGCGTCCGTCAGGCTTGAGGCTGGGCGTCGCATCTTAATCTTGGATTAAGGGGATTTCTGGTAGAATATGGCCCAAGTTCCGATGCGTATCCTGATTGTCGAAGATGAGGCCGACCTGCGTAATAGCCTCTTGTGCCTGATGCGTGAAGAGGGCTACGCCGCTGACGGCGCCGCCGACGGCATTGAGGGCTACCGTAAGGCCCAAGAATGTGATTACGACGCCATCATCTTGGACTTCATGTTACCGGGTATGGACGGTCGCGAATACCTCCGCCGTTTGCGGCATACCAAGCGCACCCCGGTGATGATGCTGACGGCCCGTAACTCTGTCGAAGATCGGGTGGCCGGCCTGGATTCGGGTGCGGATGATTATCTGGCTAAGCCCTTCGTGCAGCAGGAATTGCTAGCCCGCCTGCGGGCGTTGATCCGCCGTAACTACAAAACTGCTACCGGCGCGATTAATCTCGGCGACGTGGTGGTCGATACTGTGGCGCGGCGCGTCACCAAGGCGGGACATGATGAAGCGGTGACCGGCCGCGAATATTCCTTGCTGGAATTCTTGGCCCATCGCCGTGGTGCGGTGGTGACCCGGAGTGAATTATACGCCCACCTTTTTGACGAAAACGAAGATACTTTATCGAACTTACTCGAAGTGCATGTCTGTAACCTTCGTCGGAAGCTCGGGGCCGACCTAATCAAGACCCGCCGTGGTGCTGGCTATATCATTGAGGCTGCAGATCGCGACGAGCCTAAGGTATGATCTTCCAGTCCATCCGTTGGCGAATCTTAGCGTGGAACTTCGCTCTACTGGCGGCCACGGCAACCGTTTTACTCGTCGCATTTTACCGCCATGAGATGCAGGCCCGCCTTCAGGAGCTGGATCTGCGCCTTCGACAGGAGATGACCCGCGGCATGGGCGCCCTGAATGAAGTCGTCCCGGGCGTCGCCGGTCCGCGTAATCCCGCGCCTGCCGTGCGGCCGAACGGCAAGGCAGCCGCCCGCACCGACAGTCCGGAGCAGCGTGCGACCAAGGCGAAGGCAGTCTTGGCTGAGGTCGTCGGTACCGGCGTATGGCTGCAGGTCGTCGATCTCGAAGGTAAATCCCTCTATCGTTCGACCAATGCGCCAACCGAGGCCGAACTGATCACGCAGGCTCTGGTCGAACTCGATGCGAAGACAGATGACACCCCGGCCCGGCCGCAAGACCTCATGGTCTCGCTGTCCACCCATCGGGTCCTTCTCCATCGTCCGCCTGGACGTAATCTCGTCATGTTCGGTAGCCCGACTCTGCAGTTAGATGCCGCACTGACCAATCTCGCCCGGAGTCTGACGTTCGCCGGTTTCGCCATTGTGTTCGTCGGCTGCGGCATCGGCTGGGTGCTGGCTGGTCGTTCGCTTTGGCCCATCGATCGCATCGCGGCGGACGCCGAAGGGATTGCCGCCGGCGACTTCGGCCGAAAGATTGATGTCGAGGAAACCGAGAGTGAACTGGGCCGACTGGCGGTCGTCTTAAACGATACGTTTGCGAAGATGAATGCCGCACGAGATCGCATCACGCAATTCACCGCCGATGCGTCCCATGAACTGCGCACGCCGCTCACGGTCATTCTTTCGGACAGCCAAGGGGCCTTACGTCACGAACGGACACCGGAAGAATATCGGACGGCTTTGGAGACGATTAAACAGTCCGCCTTGCGGATGAAGGCGATTTCCGATGGCCTGCTTGAGCTCGCGCAGGCCGACGGGGGTGCGCCGCCGTCGCAAGATGATTGCGACCTAGCCGATCTGGCTGACGAGTCGGTGGCGCTGCTGGCTCGGCTGGCCCAGGAGCACGGGGCTCATTTAGTCGCCAAACTCGATGGGGCGCCGGTCAAGGGTGATGCGGGGCGCTTGGGGCGCGTCGTGCTTAACTTGGTCATCAACGCTATTCTTCATAACGAAACGGGCGTTACGGTCACCGTGACCACGGGAATCGAAGGCGCTTTCGCCTGCTTGACTGTCACCGATGACGGGCGGGGGATCTCGTTGGAAAACCTCGACAAGATCTTTGAACGCTTCCGCCGCGTCGACCCTACGCGTTCGCGCCATACGGGCGGGGCGGGTCTGGGTCTGGCCATCGTCAAGCAGACAGTCGAAGCCCACGGTGGAACCATTGCCGTGGAGAGCAAGGTTGGCCAAGGAACGACGTTTAAAATCAAACTTCCGACCGCGAGCGCTTAAATCGTCGCAAGAATGCGCTGCTTAATCTCTGCGAGCGGCAGAGAGTTAAGCAGGACGGGCGAAAGGCGATTTTCGTT
>DKND01000050.1:2127-10829 GCA_002470605.1 Opitutia bacterium UBA7397 | reverse complement strand
GCCATCACGACATCGGCGAAGCGATCAAGCTCCGCCTTGGTGTAAGATTCGGTGGGCTCGATCATGAGCCCGAAGACTTCGGGGAAAGCGACCGTCGGCGCGTGGAAGCCGAAATCTAGGAAAAGCTTGCCGACGCGGGCGATGATGCTCGGGCGGGGGATGCCCACGGCTTCGATGCGTTTGAAGTCTTCTTCCGTCAGCGTCAGGATGAACTCGTGCATGCGCGGCACGCCTACGGCAGCCGCAGGAAGAGAAGGGAATTTGGCCCCGAGTTTGGCGAAGAGGTAGCGACTCGAGAGGACGGACATCGCGGACATCCGGCGCACGCCTTCTTTACCTAGGCGTTGCAGGTAAGTATAGACCCTCACCTTGTGGGCGAAGTTACCCCAGTGGCGGTGGAAGGAGCCGATGCTATATTTGGCCTTTACCGGCATGAAGCGCTCGCCCTCTTTGACGATCTGGAAGCCGGGAAGGAAATCCATCAGCCGTTCGGATACCGCCACGATGCCGTCGCCCGGTCCGCCGCCGCCGTGCGGTACGGTCCAGGTCTTATGAAGATTATTATGGACCGCGTCGACGCCGAGGGCGCCGAGGTTCACCCAGCCGGCGATGGCATTCATGTTGGCTCCGTCCATGTAGACGAGGCCGCCGACGCGATGGATTTCCGCAGCCATCTTTTGGAAGTCGGTCTCGAAGACGCCCGAAGTATTAGGATTGGTCACCATCATGCCTGAGATACGCGGACCGAATTCGGCGATCTTGGCGGCGAAGTCAGCTTGGTCGACACGTCCGTCTGGCGCAGATTTCAGGATCACGATGCCCGAAGGCGAGCCATCCGGCAGGCGCTTGGTGGCATAGCCGGCGGTGGTGGCGGTCGCGAAATTGGTCCCGTGGGCGGAGGAGGGGATAAGAATGATATCACGATGCTGGCCGTGATGGCGGTGGTAAGCCTGGAAGAGTTTCAGTCCGACCAATTCGCCTTGGGCGCCCGCGACGGGTTGGGTAGTGAGGCCGGCGAGCCCGGTGATCTTGCGGAACCATTCTTGGGTCTGCCATAGTAGCTCCAGGGCACCTTGGGCGTCTTCGACGGGTGCCTGAGGGTGCAGTTGGGTGAAGCCAGGAAGCCCCGCCGCCCAGTCGTTAATGTGCGGATTATATTTCATCGTGCACGACCCCAAGGGGAAGCATCCGGTATCCGGCGAGACGTTGAGTTCGCCGAGTTTGGCGTAGTAGGCTTTCAGCTCGGCTAGGGGGAAGGAGGGCAGGCCGACGACGCCTTCGCGTAACCAAGCGGCCGGAATGACTGCGGTTGGTTTGAGTGCGCCAACTTTACCGTATAATCCCTCGAAGAAGTCCACGAGCTGATCGGCGTCGGCCACGGTTTGGAGGTCGGAGAAGGAAATCTTTAGGAGGGAGCAGCCGCAGGGAGTCCGCCCCGTGATGTCGATGCCGACATGCAGTCCAGCTACCCGGCCTTTTTGGATCACTGTCGCCGCGGGCTCGGGTAGCATGAGGCTGAATTCATTCCAGAAAGCCTGCTGGGCGTAGCAGACTTTCAGTCCAGGGATGGCGTGGAGACGTGCGGCCGTCCGTTGCGCGAGGTCGCGGCCGGCCGTACAGCTGGCGGCCATGCCTTTTTCGCCGCGGGCGAGAATCGCCGCACCGGCGACCGTGGCGATGAACGCCTGGTTGGAGCAGATGTTAGATGTAGCTTTGTCTTTACGAATATGTTGTTCGCGGGTGGACATCACCATGACGATACAATCGCGTCCGGCATTGTCCTTGGCCTTACCGACGAAACGTCCAGGGGTTTCGCGTACTTCGTTCTTCTGCTCGGCGTTATGACGGACGGCAAAGATGCCAAGTCCGGGTCCGCCAAAATTAGCACCGATAGCCAAGTGTTGGCCTTCGCCGACAATGATGTCGGCCCCTTTGCGGCCGTATTGAGCGGGAGGTTTTAGGCCGCCCGTCGCCAGGAGCATCGGATCGATTACGGCGATAGACTTCACGCCGCAATCAGAGCAGGCGTCGGTGAGGTCGTTGACGTCTTCGAGCAGGCCCAGGTTATTGATTTGTGGGAAGATGACCCCGGCGAGTTTTTTGCCGAGGACGGCCGCATGCTGGCGGATGCTACTGCCTTGAAGCTGCCCCGTATCTTCGTCGGGAAGGAGGAATTCAAGTTTGACGCTGGTATTAGCGACGTGCGTGCGGAGGACTTCGAGGTCGCCGGGGAAGAGGTTGGCGGCGACGAGGATCGTATTTGCTTCCGCTTCACTCATGCGGACGGCACAGACGGCAGCTTCGAAGAGTGCGCTGGCGCGGTCGTAGAGGGAGGAATTCACCGCCTCAAAGCCGGTAAGCTGCGCGAGGGTGGATTGGTAAATCCAGTGCGTGATTAGGGTCCCTTGTGAGCGCTCGGGCTGATAGGGAGTGTAAGAGGTTGTCAGGTTACGGATGGAGCAAACGTAGCCGGTGATCTCGTGCGTTCGATAGGCCTGAAGTCCGTCTCCCAGGAAGGCGGTTTTCACGGAATTCTTCTTGGACAAGTTTTCCATGCGGTCCGCCAAGGCCTGATACTCGAGTTCTTCCGGCAGGTCTTGGACGCGGTCGAATTTGACGTCTGCAGAAATATGCGAATAGAGCGCCGGGAAATCCTTGGTACCGATGGCGGCGAACATCGCCTGGATGTCGGCCTCGCTCGCCGGGATGTAATGTCGGGCGAGTTCGCGGGAGATTTTAGAAGGGTCGTAGGGCAGTTGAGCCATGATAGGATAATACTTTTTTGAACGGGGCGGGATGCCTCGCAACCGTCCACCTTGTCGGGGTGGGGGTATAAGATAATCACCGTTTCCGCATTAGTTTTGGAACATGATTATGGGCTTTGTGAATAAGTGGCCCGCGGGTGGACGTTGGCATGATCAGGCCCCTCGCTAGTCTGCTGGCATGACCCGGCAAGACCGCGCCGACAAGATCGCCACTGTATTAGCTAGGCTCTATCCAGAGACGCCAATCCCACTGGACCATAAGGATGCGTTTACCTTGCTGGTGGCCGTGGTGCTTTCGGCGCAATGCACGGACAAGAAAGTCAACGAGATCACCCCCGCGCTTTTTCTTGAGGCTGGTACGCCGGCCAAGATGGCGAAGATGAAGCCAGAAAGAGTTTTGCAACTCATCCGACAGCTGGGATTAGCACCACAGAAATCGAAGGCCTTGGTCGGCCTTGGGCGCATGCTCATGGAGAAGCACGCCGGGGAAGTTCCGCGAACTTTCGCGGAGCTGGAAGAACTGCCAGGTGTTGGCCATAAGACAGCCTCCGTCGTCATGGCTCAGGCTTTTGGCGTGCCAGCTTTTCCCGTCGATACGCATATTCATCGTCTGGCCAAGCGATGGAAGCTTAGCGTCGGCAAGTCGGTCGAGCAGGTAGAGCGCGATTTAAAGAAAGTCTTTCCCGAAGCTACTTGGAACAAGTTGCACTTGCGGATTATTTTTTACGGCCGCGAACATTGCACCGCCCGAGGTTGCAATGGAAAGACCTGCGGAATCTGCGCGTCTTTCCTGGCGCCTCCTTAGCGGATGATGGCTTCGTGGCGGGCGCGAAACTCTTCCGACCATGCGCTCGGCTGATGGGTCTTGCCATCCATGCGGCATACGGTGCGCGAGGCCTTCGCGTGCAGGATGGAGAAGTCGAGACTGCGGAATTCGAAATCAATGGTCAGGCCGGCGGCGCGGACTTTGCGGACACTGAGGATCAGCTTGATCTCACATTCAGGACGGATGGGGGCCAGGTAGTGGAGTTCGATGTCTCGCACGACGACGTAGACGTCTGGCGCCACGGCCGGGTCTAAGGTGTCTTTGCCCATGAGCTGAACAAAAAGCGTCTTTTGAGCACGCTCCATGAGAAGCACGTAGTGCGAGTGATGCAGGATGCCGAGTCCGTCAGTCTGGTCGAACCACGTCTTCATCGTGAGCACAAAAGACTTGTCGGGTTGTAATCCGTCGGTGGTCATGCGGCAGGTTTAGGTCAAAGCGAAGTCAGCGCAAGCGTGCGGCTTATTTTATTCGCAGGGTTGCGGCTAGTCGGTCGAGTTCGCTCCAGGTTTCGTGAGCGGCCCGTAAGCCAAGGTCTCGTTGGGCCGCGCTTACGTCGAACCAATGATCTTTGGAAAGCTCGACGGCGACGAAGCGCGTCATGGGCGGTTCTCCTTGCAGTCTCAGAATGCGCCAAGTTGCCTCGAGGGTAGCTCCGATGAGATAGGCGGTACGCGGGTCGAGGTGTTTGGTGACGGGTGGGATCCCGGCGCCTATCAGCAACCGGTTGATGAATTCCCATAGGTTGACCGGTTCGCCTTGGGAGATGAAGTAGGCTTTACCGTTGGCGCGGCCTGCAAGTAAGGCGTCAAGTGCGCGGAGATGCGAATCCGCGGCCGTGTCGACATGCGTGACATCAATTTTATTTCGCCCGTCGCCAATGATGCGGAGACGTCCGGAACGGGCACGTTCGAGAATGCGTGGGAAGAGGTGATTGTCGCCTGGGCCCCAGATCAGGTGCGGTCGTAGTGCGCAGGTTTTAAGGGAGTTTGAAGCGGCTGAAAGCGCGATGGCTTCGGCTCGGGCTTTGGTTTCGGCATAGGCGCAAAGCCAGTTTTTCCCATAGGGTAGAGATTCGTCCGCGCCGCAGAAGGAATCGCCGTTGAAGACCACGCTGGGCGTACTCGTATGCACAATCGCACGAACACCGGTGCGTTCGCAGGCTTCGACTATGAGGCGAGTACCCATGACGTTGATGCGTTCGAAGTCTTTTATCCGACCCCAGATGCCAGCTTTGGCGGCAACGTGAAAAACATAATCGCAACCGAGGACGGCTTGGTTGACGACCGTGGGGTTGGCGATGTCGCCCGGATGGAATTTGACTTCCTGGCTGATGGACAGCGGTAGCGCCTGGCGGCCAAGGACGCGAACCTCATAGCCCCGCTCTAGGCACCGTCGTACGATTGCCTGACCCAAGAAGCCGCCGCCACCCGTCACGAGAACTTTGGGTCGGTTCATGGTGAGAGTGGTTTGCCCGATTTCATGGGCGCACGGTGAAGCAGTCGTTCGCTCCATTCGCGGGCCAGCTGTAAGCGATGAATTTTGGCGTTATGTCGGACGTCGACGGGCAGGTTTTTTTGGAAAACAAATATTTCCACGGCGGCGGCGGCCGGGTTTCGTTGCGCGCAAGCGCGGAGCGAAAGGACAAATGCTTTCTGGGCGGCGGTGTCGGGCGGAAAGTTTTCAGTCCTTGGTTCAATGACGAGGGCGGCAGTTTGGGGGTTTGATCCGATGCCGATGAGTGCGCAGCGTGCGACCCAAGGATGAGCGCGGAAGGTCGGCTCAACGGCTTCCGTGTATAAGTCGCCGCCGGCGTGCCGGACTTTTTCGACTTTTCGTCCGAGAAAAAATAATCGGCCATCGGCATCGAGGGAGCCGAGGTCGCCCATGCGGTGCCAAAGGCGATTGCCCTCGCGGATCTTGGCGAGGCGGGTTGCGGTAGGAAGATTGTCGTATTCTTGGGTCACGCTCGGGCCGGTGGCGATAATCTCACCTACTTCGCCCGGAGCGCACATCTTCGCCTCGGTGTAATCATTCAGGGCGGACTCCGTTTCATGAATGACGCGTATTTCGACTCCGGCTACGGGTCGGCCGACGCAGGTGCCTCGTCCGCTCAAGGTCAGCTGACGAAGTGGGCCAAGTAATTCTTCGGATTCTATGCTTGTGACCGGGAGGCATTCCGTCGCGCCGTAGGGAGTATGGATTTTGCATTGTGGCGCGATGGTTCTGAGTTGCTCCAGCAGGCCATCAGGGACGGGAGCCCCTGCAATGAGCAGTCTTCGAAGAGAGGGTAGTTTGATTCCTTTGCGTTGGCAGTACTCGGTGATGCGCGACCAGATGGCCGGAGAGCCGAACGAGTTGGTCACCTTTTCGGCGAGAAGCGTTGAGACAATGGGGGCAGGGTTGGCGGAAGCAGGCCGCGCCGGGTCGAGCAAAGGCGTCACGGTCGTCATGCCCAATGCCGGATTGAATAAAGCGAAGAGCGGAAGCATCGGCATATCTACTTCGCCTGATTGGACGCCGTAGGTTTCCCGGATCAGTCGGATTTGCGCCTCAAACATGCCGTGGGTGTAGCGCACGCCTTTGGGCGTGCCAGTGGAGCCCGAGGTAAAAAGAATGGCGGCCAAATCGTCAGCTTGAACTTCGCTGATAGGGAAAGGGTTAGCGGACATCTGCCGGGCGAGGCGATTTATCCAATGCGCTGTGCCGATCGTGATGCGATTTCTGATTGAAGCGAAAGCAGCGAGGGGGAAGCGGCTAAGAAGGGTTGCCCGTCGAATGCCGACCACGGCCGTTGGCTGTGAATGCTTGACGCATTTCAAGTAAGTCGCCCAACCCATGCCGGGGTCGATGGCCACTGGGATGGCGCCGAGCTTGATAAGGCCGAACATTCCGACAATCAGGTCGTGGCCGGGTTTGACCGCGAGGAGGGTACGTGTGCCTTGAGATATTCCGGCGTCTTGGAAAAGACGGGCTGCCGCATCGCTTTCGCGATCAAGTTCGAGGAAGGTCGAGTGAGCGTGAGTGACAGCGCCCGACGGGCTGACGGAAAGTGGTGACTTGGTCGCAAGGGCGTCCGGTTGGTCGATCGCGGCAGATCGAAGATGGCGGGCGATATTTTTTCCGGTGACACTCATCTTTCCTACAAACGAAGAAGCCCCGTTTCCGGGGCTTCTGCAAGGGCTACTTCCAGCCTTAGTAGTCGGTGATGGTTACGGCACCCCAAAGGAGGGTGATCCGATCGCCAGAATCAGTCCGACGTCCATAAAGCTGCTTCGTGCTCACGTTGTTCAGCGCCTTCTCGTTATTGGCGTAGATACCAGGCTCGATCTTGATGATTCCGAGGAAATTGTGCATCGGCTCATGGGCGACATTCCGGCCATGATTAGGGGTATCGTAATTGGTGCAGCCGACAAGTCCGGCGGCGAGGAAGGTGGCTAATGCGAGCGGCTTCATAGTGAGGGGTAGGTCGAGGATTGAGGTGGAGGCGGGGGCTGACAAGCCAGAACGATTCACGATGCCACCCAGTTATGCCAAGCAAGCAGTAGTTCGGGGCCACGGAAGAACCAAATCGCCCCGGCGGCCGCCATGCTGGGCACGAAAGGGACGACACCTTCATATTCCAAACCCCTGATTTTTGCCGAAATTAGGGCAGGAAGTGCGGTGATGACGCCGATGACCGACCCCCCGAAGAGGCAGAATAAGGCACCTTGCCAGCCACAATAGGCGCCAACCCCCGCGCAGAGAATGATGTCAGCTTCGCCCATAGCTTCTCGGCCGGCTATGACCGTGCCGATAGTGCGAATCCACCAGACCAAGGCTGTACCCGCTGCCAGGCCGATCAGGCTGTCGCCGAGGGCGTGAATGCGGTTGATGACTTCGATGGGATTGCCGGTCTCGTTGTGCAACGAGGGTGCGAGCATGGAAAATATGATCCCAGTTCCGACCAAGGCGAAGTTGGGGGCATCGGGTACCATCATGTCATCCAGGTCGCAGCCCGCGAGTAAGATGAGAAGAGGGAGGAAGACGCAAGCGATGGCAGCCTTCGGGCCCGGTAACATTATCCAGGACGCGATGAAAAGTAAGGCGGTGATAAGTTCGACGAGCGGGTAACGGACGGAAATAGGAATCCCGCAACACCGGGCTTGGCCGCGGAGGGACAACCAGCCTACCAGCGGAAGGTTGAGCCAAAAGGGGATGGGCTTGCCGCAGGCGCAACGCGACCCCGGCGTGATGATGGATTCGCCTTTGGGCATGCGATGGATGCAGACGTTTAAAAAGCTGCCGATGCACGCGCCGAAGATGCCGACAAATAAGACCGTTAGGCCCGGATGTTGTGAACCGAAGTGTTTAAGGGCGGTAAGTAGCGGCATGGAGAATTAGAGGGCAGGTTCGCCGAGGGCTTGGCGCATGGGGGCGGCAGGAGGAAGCGTACCGGTCCATAGCTGGAAAGCGAGGGCGCCTTGCCAGCGCAACATGGGCCGCCCGTCGCAATGCGAAACCCCTTTGGCGCGGGCATCAAGGAGCAGTTGCGAAGGGCTGGAGCCGTAGGTCGTATCAAAAATAAACTGTCCGCGCTGAAGAAGTTCGGCCGGCAGTGGCGATGGATCCGAAGTCTTCAATCCAAGCGTCGTGCAATTGACGATGATCGCGTCGAGCGAAGGCAGGCCGAGGTTTGAAATTTCATGAGCGGAGACGCGGGGGTCGTGGAGCGCTTCCGCAAGGCCTTGGGCGCGGGCGCCATCGCGATTATAAACCTTCAGCGATCGGCAATTCTCTGTGAGACAAGCGGCGGCGACGGCACGTGCGGCGCCGCCGGCGCCCAGCAGGATGACGTCGCGACCCTGGACGTTCCGGCTGGAATTTTCCCGTAAGGCTTCGATAAAGCCACGCCCGTCCGTCGTATGTCCGGCCCATCCTGCGCCATCGATGGTCAGGGTATTCACGGAAGCGGCCTGGCGGGCTTCGGGTGATAATTGCGTGACCAATTCAAGGGCTTGGATCTTGTGCGGTACCGTAAGATTGAGGCCGATGAAGCCCTTGTTGCGTAGTAACGGCAGGGCGAGAGGAAGTTCTGTCGCGGTGATGTGCAGGCGATGGTAGCGAAGTCCTGC
>DKND01000050.1:0-2067 GCA_002470605.1 Opitutia bacterium UBA7397 | reverse complement strand
GGTTTCAGGCACGCTCATCGATTTTTTCCAAGGCGTGGACGAAGCTTAGGAAGAGGCGGCTGCTCCGATCGTCTCCTTGGGCTTCGAATTGAGAAACCAGATTACGGCAGCATCGCGCCAAGGTCTGGTGGATGGAGACAGCTTGCAAGAATGCCTCATCGGCCGGCAGTTGGTTGTCGAGCAGAAGGAGTTGAATCTCGGCACGGGTGCGAAAGGCTCCGCCCTCGTAGCAATCGATGTAAAGAGGCTCACGTCCGCGGAAGACACCCACCATGAAGCGCCCAGGCAGACCGACGGGTTCGACGGGTAGCCCAAGTCGCCGGGCGACGAGTAGGAAGACTAAGCAAAGCGAAATAGGGATTCCGCGTCGGGTCGCCATGACCTGAGAAAGTAGGGAAGAGGAAGGAACGGCAAAACTCTCTTGGGCGCCACGATAGCCTTCTTCGCCAAAGATGACTCGGCATAGCAGCCGGCATTTGGCACGCACGTCAAGCGGCTCGGCCATCAGTTCGCGGGTTCGATTAGCGAGGCGATCCAGTTCGTTCTCGTAAGCGTGATGAGCCAGGCTTGGGTCCGCCGCACGTTCCAGCAGCAGGCAGGATTCCTCGAGATCTAATGGGCCTTTTTTAATGTATGCCAAAAAGGCGTGAGCGGCAGCTTCAGGGGTGCGTAAATCGACGAGAATGGCTTGGGCGTGTGGGCTTAATTTTTCGTCAGCCATCAGGGTTTCGAGCCATAGAATCCCCGCCGTGCCGGCAGATTTGACTTTTTCGAGCACGGCTTTGCGGACGACCGGTGAGGGGTCATCAAGGAGGCGCCCTAAGGTCGCCAACTGCGCTTCATGCGTCATGTCTTGAGATATACCCATTAAGATAGGGATTGGGCAACAAGGTTGTAGCTGAAGTGCAGGGCTTTCTGGATTGACGACCTATGTTTAAAGGTTGCGACAACTCGTCGCGACAGGGACTTGCTGTCGCTGGGTTGTCTCGCGAGTGATGGGATGCAGCGATTAAAAATAGGGAATTACTTAGTGAATGGAGGGGGTAGGGAGGATTCCGTGCTTTGGAATGTTTCCAGCATAACTGATGGTATGAGTACACCTTACGGAGATTTGACCGAGAAGACCGCCGAAGCCATCCAGCAGGCGCAGAGTGATGCGATGCAGCGGAAAAATCCGACTTTGGAGCCTGCGCATATCTTGCAGGCTTTATTGGCCCAGGAGGGTGGCGTCACCGCGTCGCTTTTCCGGCGCGCTGGTAAGGATGATAAAGCTCTCGCTTCCGCCGTTGGCGGCATCCTGGCACGTTTGCCGAAGTTGGCCCAAGCGTCGGGGATGCCCTCCTTGTCGCCGGAATCGCACGCACTTTTATTGAAAGCAAAGGATGAGGCTTCGGGGATGAAAGACGATTTCGTTTCCGCCGAACATGTTTTGCTGGCTTTATCCGAGACGCCTTCCTTGCGCCCAGCTTTCGAAGCGGTCGGTTTCGTGCGGAAGAACATCCTGAGTGCACTGCAGACGGTGCGCGGTTCACAACGGGTGACTTCGGCGAATCCGGAGGCCACTTACGAGGCGCTCTCTAAATATGGTCAGGATCTCACCGCTTTAGCTAAGACCGGCAAGATGGATCTTGTCATCGGCCGCGATGAAGAGATTCGTCGGGTAATCCGCATTCTTTCCCGTCGAACCAAAAACAATCCGGTACTCATCGGCGAGCCTGGCGTGGGTAAGACGGCAGTGGTCGAAGGTCTGGCGCAACGGATCGTCAACGGCGACGTGCCCGAGGGCTTGCGCGACAAGGTCATCTTCTCGCTCGATATGGGCGCTTTGCTTGCCGGGGCGAAATACCGCGGTGAATTTGAAGAACGCCTCAAGGCCGTGCTGGCCGAGGTGAAGTCAGCCGAGGGTAGCATCCTTTTATTCATCGATGAAATGCACACGTTGGTCGGCGCCGGGAAGGCTGACGGCGCGATGGATGCCGCGAATCTGCTTAAGCCGATGTTGGCCCGAGGTGAGCTACATTGCATCGGAGCGACGACGCTGAAGGAGTTTCGCGAGCACGTGGAAAA
>DKND01000054.1:5660-6214 GCA_002470605.1 Opitutia bacterium UBA7397 | reverse complement strand
CCGGCGACTTCCAGAAACGTCGGCGCGAAATCGACGAAGCTCACGTAGTCGGCCACTTTACGGCCAGGGTTCTTGATGCCTTGCGGCCAGCGAATCGCCAAGGGGAGGTGATTGGCGTTCTCGTAGGTGCTACCTTTGACCCGTGGAAAGGGCATGCCGTTGTCGCTCGTGACGATAATCAGAGTCTTGTCCAGTTCGCCGCGTTTCTCGAGATCGGCGAGGACGAGTCCAAGATGACGATCGAGGTGTTCGACTTCTAGGGCGTAGTCGAGCATGTCGCCACGCACGGTTGCATTATCAGGCCAAAAAGCCGGGACGCGGTCGATATCCGTAATTTTCTTTCCGCCGATGCGGATGCCGCTACCTTCTTCGTATTCGCGATGGGGTTCGTGAAAGCCTAGCCAGAAGAACCAAGGCTGATCGGGCTTGGTGTCGCCCAGGAATTCATGGAAGTTAGCGGCGTAATCATTTCGGTTCATGCCAGTGGCAGGTGGCTTGGCATTGTGTTTCGAATATTGATGGCCGGTCATGGGGCGCGGTGAGCCGTCCGCTTT
>DKND01000054.1:3250-5654 GCA_002470605.1 Opitutia bacterium UBA7397 | reverse complement strand
GTCTCGGGGAAGATGCCGCGTTCGGGCGGGAAGATACACTGGTGGTTGGCGGCTGCGCCGAGCAGCCAAGGGTGACGACCCGTCATGATGCTGGAGCGCGAAGGGGTGCACTTGGCCGTAGGCGTATAGGCATTAAGGAAAAGCAGGCCTTCCTTGGCGACGCGGTCAAAGTTAGGCGTCTTGACCCAAGGGCAGCCGTAAGCCCCCGCATGGCCGCGACCCCAGTCATCCGCGATGACGAAAAGAATATTAGGATGAGCGGGTGCCGTCTCGGCCGATGCGGGGAGAGCGAGGTAACTAAGCAAAGCAGCAAGAAACAAACGAGGCATAGGCCGTGTTGTATCTCCCTCCCAGCCAGACGAAAGTTTTATTTAAGCGGACAGCCTGAGGTCAGCTTTTCTGGGGCTTTATCGAGGCTCAATGGCTTTTCAGGCAAGTGGGTGAGCTGGGCGGCAAGATGGCCCACATCTTTAATCACGGAGGCACTGTAGCCGGGGTTGGATTTGATGATCGTGCCGCCGGGGGCGATCACGATGGTGCTGGCGCTGCGTTCGGCGTGGTATGCGTCAATGATGGCCAACTCAGGGTCGGCGAGCACGGGGAAGCGGGCGCCCACGGTCTTGGTCCAGGCGGCGGCCGAGGTCGCGTCCGCATTGATGATACCCATGATGGTGGCTTTGTTTCCGTAAGCCGACTGGAGCTGATCGATGAAGACGGCGGCATCGCGTGAGCAGGGGCATTCTTTTTCGATGAAGTACAGGATCATCGGTTTGTCCGCCATGAGCGCTTTGGCGGTGAAGGTCCCGCCTGCCGGGTTTTTCCATTCAAAGTTCGGCGCGAGGGTGTCGGCCTGTCGCGCGGCGCTGGCGATGAGTTTTGCCGTGAGTGGATGTTCGATCTTGGTCCGGAATTTAATCGTGCCGTCCGTCTCGCGTTTGACGGCTGACGGGTTCTTGCTGACGATGAACTGGCCCATCATCCCGCCGTCTTCATGATTGGCCATGTGGCAGTGGAACATGAACGGATCGGAGTCACTGGCGTAATCTTCGAACTTAGCGACAAAGGTCACGGATTGTCCTTTAGGCAGGTAGGCCGTATCTTTCCACCCGTTTTCGTAATCGGGCACCTCGCCGTTACTCCGGGATAGGATCTTGAATTGGACGTCGTGGATGTGGAAGGAATGTCCGAAGATATTATTATTCGTGATCGTCCAAGTTTCGGTGGCGCCGAGTTTCACCACGATGTTCGAGCTGTGCATATCGAAGGATTTTCCGTCGAACTTGAAGAAGGGTCGGCCATCGGTCACGTTCAGGCGTCGTTTTTCGGTGGCTTCGGCGGCCTGCGGGTAGCGATTGGTCTTCAGGGCCGTGGGTACGGCCGTAAGTTTCTGAACGGTGGCGGGAGCGATATTTATTTTTAATATGCGGAAATCTTTGTCGTTCAAGAGACTACCGTTCGCCCCGCCGCTATCAGGCTCGCCGCCCGGGAAGCCAAAAGTTTGGCCGGAGTTATAAGCCATCATTTCCAAGCTACTGCCCGGTTTATCTTGGCCGAGGTCGACGAGGATTTCCGCGCGTTCGCCCACCATGAGGCGGATGCGTTTGAGGGCGATGGGTTTGTCAATCAGTCCGCCGTCGGTGCTGATGAGATAGAAGGGACGGTCGTCGCTGAAGCCAAGGACGTAGCCGCGTTCGATTTCCGCATTGAGGAGGCGGAGCCGCACGAGCTGGGCGGGGAGTTTCGTCTGGGCGTCCATCACGCCGTTGGCGAGCGGGTAGTCGCCGTATTTATCTTCATCGCCCGCGTAGGTGAAGTTGTTGGCGGCGTTGAAACGACGGCTGGTCAGGACCAGCGGTATGTCGTCGACCCCGTAGGTTCGGGGCAAGGCGAGCTTCGCTTCTTCCGGGTCGCGGATGATGATCAGTCCCGTGGCGCCTAAGGCCATCTGCTTTTGCGTCAGTTCATGCGGGTGCGGGTGATACCAGTAAGTGCCGGCGTTATTCTTGACCACCCATGAAGGATTCCACGTTCCTCCTGCGGGGATGAGCTGATGCGGTCCACCGTCGGTCGTCGCGGGCAAGTGTAAGCCGTGCCAATGGACGGTCGTGGGTTCGGTATAATTATTTTTAAAATTAATCTGGACGGTTTCGCCTTGGCTGAAGACCAAGGTCGGCCCCATGAAGTTGGCCCCGTTATACCCGAGAGTCGGTGTCGGAGTCTCGGCAAACTTCTTCGTGCTGGCTGCCATGACGAGGTTGAGTGTCTTGCCCTCGAGGAGTGGGGGAATCCAAAGTTCCTTGAGGGAGCGGTCCGTGATGACTTTCGCGCTGCTCCCGCCACGCTTGCCTCCACCAGGTCCGCGACGCACATCAGGCCCGCCTTTACCTTTGCCAGGCGGTTCGCC
>DKND01000054.1:1448-3146 GCA_002470605.1 Opitutia bacterium UBA7397 | reverse complement strand
AGATTTAAGCCAAAAAAGGCCGGGCGACTTGCGTCATCCGGCCTCAGGTCAGCCATGATGGGCTGGTTTACTTCTTAGCGGTATCAGCAACGTCAGTTTTCTTCGCGGGAGCCTTCTTGCCACCTTTGGCCGCAGGCTTCGGGGCGGGTGCGAGGTCGCGAATCTTGACGTTCTTGAACCAAACCTCATCGCCGTGCTCTTGCAGGAGAATGTGGCCGTCGGCCCACTCGCCGAAGTTCTTACCATATTTCGGATCGGCATATTTGCTTTTTGAGACGAGGTCGCGGAATTCGGCGGTCGAACGGTCATACGCAACCACGAGGCGTCCGTTGAGCCAGTGTTCCACTTGGGTGCCTTTGGTGATCACGTAGGCGTTATTCCATTCGCCGATGCGGTTCGGACGCTTATCCTTGGAAGCCGTAATCAGGTCGTAGAGCGATGAAACGGTGCGATTGCCATTACGTCCAAGTTTGGCGTCAGGATGGACGGCGTCGTCGAGCATCTGGAATTCGAGGCCGAAGGCCGAGCCTGCGCCTTGGTTGAGGTCTGGCTGGACGTAATATTTCAAGCCGCTGTTGGCGCCCTTGGTGAGTTTGAAATCGACGGAAATCTCAAACTGTTTGAAGCGCGCGGTCGTGATGATATCGCCGGCCGCCGCGGATTCTTTGCCGCCCGAAGCCGCCGTGTGGAGCATGCCTTTTTCGATGCTCCAGCCTTCTTTGGGGAACTCAGGGCCCTTGGCGGAGCGCCAGCCTTTGCTGGTCTTACCGTCAAAGAGGAGTTTCCAGCCGTCTTCCTTTTCGGAAGGTGAGAGGGAGTTATCCGAGATTTTGGTCAGCGAAATATTACGCCATTGGACGGTCGTACCTTCTTTGGTCTTATCTTTGCTGATGCCGTGGACCTGGAAGGCGATGAAGCCGTTCAGGTAGCCGTCATCGCGGACGTCGACGCGTTGGACGCCGTTGAACCAAGTGCGGATGCGATTACCATTGGCTTCGACTTTCACGTGATTCCACTCGCCGACTTTCGTGAGCTGACGACCCTGCTTGGAAAATTCCAGCGCGTCGCCGCCGCCGAAGCCAGGGAAAATCCAGCCGCGACGACCTTCTTCGTAAAGACCAGCCGACCACATGCGGGCTTCGGTGTCAGGCTTCTTCACGTTCTTCGGGTCGGTGTCGATTTCGGCTTGGTAGCCGTGGACGCGTCCGACCGGCACTTTGGCCGCCTTGCCGTCGGCGGTCTTGAAATTGACTTCCTTGGCTTCGGAGTGGCTGCGGATTTGGACGCCGGAATTCAAGCGCGGGTCGTTCTTGAATTCATATTCGAGGACGAAGTTCGCGTAGTTCTTATCGGTCGCAAGGAACGTATTTGGGGTGTCCAACGTCGAGGTGCCGACGAGGTAACCTTCGGGACTGACGGAGTAGGAGGCTTCGCCCCCTTTCTTGACGAGACCGGTAAGGTCTTTGCCGTTAAAGATGACGACTTTATTGCCGCTGACTGGTTTGGGAGTGCTGGAGCAGCCGACGATCAGGGCGGTGCCGAGAGCGAGCAGGGTGAGGAGGCTGAGGTTTTTTTTCATAGGAGGACGGATTTGGTTTAGAGATGAAAAAGCGGAGCGGCCTTGCGACCGCTCCGCTTTTTCGGAAGAGCTTAGAACGTGGTGGGAATCTTGAAGCCCGCCCGGCCTTCGCGTTTGGC
>DKND01000054.1:358-1281 GCA_002470605.1 Opitutia bacterium UBA7397 | reverse complement strand
CGCACGGGTGCGTGGATACCCTTGGACGAGCCCTTGCGGATGCCTTCGACCCAGTTGGCGTGGTGACCCGAAGCGCCACCGGTGAGGTCGACCGCGTCGACGGTCTTGCCGTAAGTCTTCAGGAATTTACCGTCCTTGTCGTAGACTTGGGCGGAATTGTAATCGGGTACGACGATGGTGGCGTTCTCGCACTCGACGATGATGCCGATCTCGGGAGACTTGGCCGATTTTTCAGTGGCGTTGTTGTCCTTGAATTTACCGAACTTGTTCGACGGGCCGCCCATCTTGCCGTCGGCACTGAGTCCGTAGACTTCGGTGATCAGAGGCGCGGCAGCGTAATTGTGGATCGAGATGAAGGTGTTTGGGGTCTCGGCGCAGTCGACGTAACCGAAGCGGCCGCCGACGGAGACGACTTCAGGGGCGACTTCGTGCGTGCCGAGGAACCAGCGGGCGATATCGATTTCGTGGATGGCTTGGTTGCAAAGGTCGCCGCCGCCGTAGTTCCAGAACCAGTGCCAATCGTAGTGAACAGGGCCAGTGTTGGCGGTTTCCGATGTCTTGTCGGACTGGTTGCCGCGAATGGATTCCATGATGTCGGCTGGGCCGTTCCAGAGATCGTAATCAATGGTGGAAGGGATCTCGTTCTTCTTGGCCGGGCCAATGGATTTGCGGCGCTTGTAGCAGATGGCGCGAGCGAGCTTCACTTTGCCGTATTCTCCAGCGTGGACGGCTTTGACGGCGGCCATGATGCCTGCGCCCGAACGGCTTTGGGTGCCAGCCTGGACGATCTGTTTGTCAAAGTGCTTGGAGGCGGCGACGAGTTGCTGACCTTCAAAGATATTATGTGAGAGGGGCTTTTCGACGTAGAGGTGTTTGCCGGCCTGTAGGGACCAGATGCCTTGAATCGAGTGCTGGTGGTTAGG
>DKND01000054.1:0-321 GCA_002470605.1 Opitutia bacterium UBA7397 | reverse complement strand
CCCTTGGCGACGACCGTCGAGTCGACGTCGCAAAGCGCAACGATGCGTACGCCTTTGATCTTGGAGAGCTCCTTGAGGTGCTCTTGACCGCGGCTACGGAAGCCGACGACGGCGACGCGGAGGTCACCGTTGGCCCCGGCCGCTTGGCCGTAGGTGCGGGCGCTGAGGCCAGCCATCGCGGCGACGACGGCCGAGTTCTTGATGAATGTTCGACGATTGAGTTGAGACATAGAGGTATGCTTTGGGGTAGAAGTAGGAGCATATGGAGATGCCCGTTGTGTCGAGAATGTTCCAAAGTCCGTCCTAACCGAATATCGGCAG
>DKND01000091.1:37137-37463 GCA_002470605.1 Opitutia bacterium UBA7397 | reverse complement strand
CAAATCGAACCCATCATCGGACAGATCCACGCCAGCGTTCATTCTGACTCTGAATTCGAAAAAGCCTTGGAATCGGCGGCCGATGAGACCCTGCGCTCGATGACCGAACGGCAGCTCGTCATCGCTGACTTCCGCGCCGGCACCGGCAAACTCCCCGCGATGTACATCGACGCGGACATCGAGGAAACCATCCGGCGAGATTTTTCTGGCGACCGAAATCGTTTTGTCGCCTCCCTGCGGAGCGTGGGGACGACACCCTTGGCATACCGCAAATTCATCGAAGATCGTATCATCTACGATTACATGGTGAGCCAGATTCGCCGGAC
>DKND01000091.1:36974-37106 GCA_002470605.1 Opitutia bacterium UBA7397 | reverse complement strand
CGCCAGATCACCCTGACCCAGGGAGCCGCCGAGACCTTGGCCGAGGCCAAAGTCCGCGCCGACACCTGGGCCGAGGCCTTACGACATCCCGAAAAAATCAACGATGCCGTGGCTAAGTTCAAACTCACGGGG
>DKND01000091.1:35042-36837 GCA_002470605.1 Opitutia bacterium UBA7397 | reverse complement strand
TCGCCGACCCTGAAGTGTTGGCCGAAATCGAAGACAAAGTCCGGGCCGAAAGCATGAAAGAAGCCGTGAAGACTTGGTTCAGCGAACTGCGCGACAAGCATCTCGTCGAAATCCGCTAAGATGAAAACCGAAGGACGCGAACAAGCCGCGCCTTTCAGCTGCCGGGCATTTCCTCGCCGGAGCGCTGGCTTGCTTCTTCATATCAGCGCCCTGCCAGGCCAGGGACCGATTGGCGCGCTCGGGAAAGATGCCCGCCGCTTCATCGACGCGCTGCAAGTCGCCGGTTTCAGCTGGTGGCAAGTCTGCCCGCTTGGCCCGACAGGCTATGGCGATTCTCCTTATCAGGCGCTGTCGGTCTTCGCCGGCAACCCCTACCTGCTCGACCTCGATGACCTCGTCGCACGCGGCATGCTGACGTCCGAAGAAATCGCCCCGCTTTATCGCAAAGGAGACGAAGGTACGGATTACGGACGACTATGGAATAACCTGCGCCCGCTCTTACGCCTTGCGGCCGCGCGCGGTGCCGTACTGCTAAAAGATGATCGGACCTTCAGTGCTTTCCGTAGCGAGGAAGCTTACTGGCTCGACCACTGGACGCATTTCTCAGCCCTGCGCGAGACCAACGGTTTCACCGCTCCGACTTCGTGGACGAAGCAAACGGTCGACGACGCCCTGGTGGCCGAAGCCGCCGTCTTGCAGTTCTTGTTCAGCCAACAATGGCAGGCCCTTCGGACGTATGCACGCCAACGGGGCGTCTCCCTGTTCGGCGACGAGCCGATTTACGTCTCGGCCGACGGTTGTGATGCGAAGTTCCAGCCTGAACTCTTCCAGCTTGATGCAAGCGGACGACCGACCGCCGTCGCTGGTGTTCCGCCCGACTACTTCTGCGAAGACGGCCAACTCTGGGGCAATCCGCTTTACCGATGGGAACGCCATGCCGCCGATGGCTATCAATGGTGGAAATCGCGCGTTCATCACGACCTTAAATTATTCGATGCCATTCGCATCGACCACTTCCGAGGACTGCATGACTATTGGAGCGTCCCGGCAGGCTCGCCTAACGCACGAGTCGGCGAATGGATGCCAGGGCCGGATCTGGATTTCACCCGCGCACTCGGTGACCTTCCGCTGGTCGCCGAAGACCTTGGCCTACTCTCTCCAGGGGTCGAGATTTTGCGTGAAACTGCCGGCCTTCCAGGAATGTCCGTTCTCCAATTCGGTTTTGGCGGACCACCCGAAGGCAACCCACACTTCCCGCAAAATATCACTTCCGATCGCATCGTTTATACGGGCACGCACGACAATGATACGGTCGCGGGGTGGTTCGCCCAAGCCCAGCCGCAAGAACTCGAACGGCTTGAACTGTTTTTCGGACCGATGGCAGAACCTCACGTCACCTTAGCGGAAGCGGCCTTAGCCTCGCCGGCAGTGGGGGCCTTCATTCCCGTCCAAGACCTGCTCGGCCTTGGCACCGAAGCCCGCTTTAATACGCCCGGGAATCCGCAAGGGAATTGGACGTGGCGGATGACGGAGAGCCAAATGGAAAAACTTACCACCCAAATGCCCGCTTGGCGCGAACGCCTCAAAGCTTCGGGAAGAATTAACGCGTAAGTCGGCGATACTTCGGTCGGCGCGGCGTATCGGAATCGAGGCCGAGCCTCTTCCGGCGGTCTTCCAGGTAGTCGCCGTAATTACCCTCGTGCCAGACCACGCGGCTATCGCCCTCAAAGGCGAGAATATGGGTCGCCACGCGATCAAGGAACCAGCGGTCGTGCGTCACGATCACCGCGCAACC
>DKND01000091.1:24917-34978 GCA_002470605.1 Opitutia bacterium UBA7397 | reverse complement strand
GCGAGGTGAATGCGATTACGCTCACCTCCGGACATGATGCCGACCTTACGCTGTTGCACATCACCCGTGAAACCAAAGCGGGCCGCATAGGCGCGCGCAGGCACCATGATCTTGCCGAGGTGTACCATGTCTTGTCCGTCGGAAATCGCCGACCATAGAGGTGCTTCCGCCGGCAAGGAATCGCGCGACTGATCAACGTAAGCGAGCTTGACCGTATCCCCTAAGGTCAAAGTTCCGCGATCAGGCTTTTCCTGCCCCGTGATCATGCGGAACAACGTCGTCTTGCCGGCGCCATTAGGGCCGACCACGCCGACGATACCACCGGCAGGTAACGAGAAATTGACTTCTTCCATCAGCACCCGGTCGCCATAGGCTTTCATGAGACCGCGCGCTTCGATGACCGCACCGCCGAGACGTGGGCCAGGAGGAATCCAAATTTCCGCGAGCTTTTCCTGTAGGTTCTGATCCTGGGTCAACATCTGTTCGTAGGCCCGGATACGGGCTTTATTCTTCGCGACACGCGCCTTAGGCGAGGCACTAGCCCACTCACGTTCGCGCTCCATGGAACGCGAACGGGCCACCGATTGCTTTTCTTCCATCTCCACTCGGGCGCGCTTTTGGTCGAGCCAGGAAGAGTAATTCCCCTTCCAAGGAATGCCGCGACCACGGTCGAGCTCCAAAATCCAGCCCGCCACGTTATCAAGGAAGTAGCGATCGTGCGTAATGGCGACGACCGTTCCCTTATAGCTTTGCAAATGGCGTTCAAGCCAGGCGACCGTATCGGCGTCCAAGTGATTGGTCGGCTCATCCAACAAAAGGATATCAGGCTCCATCAGGAGCAGCCGACATAAAGCCACGCGGCGCTTCTCGCCGCCGGAAAGCGAGGACACGATTGCCTCAGCGGGAGGACAGCGCAGGGCTTCCATCGCCATTTCGATGCGAGCATCTAGGTCCCAGCCGCCGCGCGTATCGAGGATCGCCTGGATCTCGCCTTGGCGCGCGAGAATTTTTTCCTGTTCCTTGGCGTCATCCGTTTCGGATACCTTGACGAACGTATCGTCATATTCTTCCAACAAGGCTTTCATCGCAGCTGCCGCCTGCATCACGCATTCATGGACGGTGAGATGTTCATCGAGCCGTGGCTCCTGCGCCAAATAACCCAGCGTATACCCGGGCACCTGACTGATGGTCCCGTCGAAGTCCGCATCTTCTCCGGCCATGATCTTAAGCAAAGTCGACTTACCTGAGCCATTTAGGCCCAAAACGCCGATTTTAGCCCCAAAGAAGTAAGAAAGTGAAATATCGCGGAAAATCGGCTTCTTTTCAAAAGACTTGGTCACCCCTGTCATCGTGAAGATTACCTTTTCGTCAGCCATAGAGAGAGATTTCTAAGTTCGGGGGCGGGGCGCAAGCGGAACCCACGACCCTGGAAACTTTACCGCTCTTGACAAGAAAGGGGGCGTGCCCAAGGTAAAACGCAGTTCACCTTTACCGAGGTGGGCCCGTCTGGGCCCGCTTTTTTTGTCCCTAAATCATTTCACCGCCAACACCGCATACACCATGAGCGTCGACATCAAACAATTCCTCCAATACCTCGAAAAAGAGAAGCACATCCCAAAGGATGAAGCCTGCGCCCTCATCGTCGAGGCCATCAAATCCTCCGTCGAGAAATCGGTCATGTCTGGACAAAACGTCGACATCTCCGCCGACCCCGTCTCCGGGAAGCTCGAGGCCTACGTCATCTATAAGGTGACCGACGCCGTCTCGGACCCCCTTCAAGAGATGAACCCGATTTCTGCCGTAGCTTTCCGCTCCGACGCCAAAGTCGGCGAAGAGATTCGCAAGCCGATCAACGTGGCCGACCTCGGTCGCATCGCCGCTAAGACCACACAACAACTCCTGAACCAACGCTTCCGCAAGATCGAGAAAGACCAAGTATTCCAGGAGTATAAGGACAAGGTCGGCGATATCGTCACCGGCATCGTGCGTCGCACCGAGCGCGGCAACGTGATCATCGAACTCGGCACCGCCGAGGCCGTACTCACGCATAAAGAACGCTGCCACGGCGACGAATTCCGCACCGGCGATCGTATCCGCTGCCTCCTTCTGGAAATCCGCGATGACCCACAACGTGGTCGAGAGTTCGTCCTTTCCCGCGCCAATCCGCAATTCGTCCGCCGTCTCCTCGAACTCGAAGTCGCGGAAATCGCTGACAAAACCGTCACCATCGCTGCTATGGCGCGCGACCCTGGTTACCGCACCAAGATCGCCGTTGATTCGCGCGATCCTAAAGTCGACCCCGTGGGCGCCTGCGTGGGTGCCCGTGGCGCTCGGGTACGTAATATCGTCAAGGAATTGGGCGGCGAAAAGATTGATATCATCCGCTACCATCCTGAGCCACTTAAGCTCCTGGAAGAAGCCATCCGCCCGGCTCGCCCGCGCAACGTACGCATCGACGAACGCACGCGTTCGATCTTCTTCGAAGTAGACGAAGACGACATGCGCATCGCCATCGGCAGCAAGGGACGTAACGCCCGCCTGACCTCCAAGCTCATGGGCTGGGGCCTCAATATCTCCAAGTCCACCCACAGCGAACAGAGCTTCGAAGCCAAAGCCGGCGACGTCGCTGTTCGTCTTGCCGAACAACTCGGCGTCAGCCCTGAGCTGATCGCAAAGTTCGTCGGCCTGGGCATCTCCGGACTCGAAGCCTTTGAAGGTACCACGGTCGAAGACTTTAAGGAAAGCGGCATCCCGACCGAAGAAGTCGAAGCCGTCCTCGCCGCCGTCGCCAAGACGCGTAAGGCCTAATTTCCCTATTTTCTTAAGACCCATCGCCGCAACTATCGAACGAGCACATGACCGAGAAGAAGAAAAAGCCTGAAGCCAAGAAAGCAGTTGCGCCCCAACGTTACAGCGACGTCGCCAAAGATCTGGGACTCGAGGTCAAGGCCCTCATCGCCTTGGTCGATCAGTTCGTAGAAGCACAGCCGGAGTGGAGAGACTACGTTTACTCCGAAGGAAAAAAGCCCGCCGCCTCGAGTAATTTCGGCAAGACCTATCGCGATGCGTTCATGACCTTCGCGGAAGATAAGTTGCCAAAGAAAGCACCAGAACCGGAAATCGTCGTGGCTCCAGAGCCCGTCAAGCCAGTCGTAGTTGAAGCCCCGAAGCCAATCGCGCCAAAGGCGAACACCCCCACGCCGGTCAGCTTGCCTCCTCGCCCGACGATGGCTCCGCCTCCCGTCAGCCTGCCGCCCCGCGCTCCGGCCATTCCAGTACGCCCGATTGCGCCCACGCCGAGCCGCTCCGACTTCCCTCCTGTCGTCATCAATTCACCGACCCCGCCCCCCGTCCGCCCGCCGAACGTGCCGCCAGTACGTCCGCCGATGACGGCCCCCGTGGTCAATCGTCCCACCGCCACCAGCAGCCAAGTCGCACCAGGAAGCAAGGGAGCCATCACGGTCCGGCCTCCCATCGTCGTGCGCGACTTCGCCATCGCCCTCAACCTCAAGCCCTTCCAGGTCATCGGTAACCTGATGGAATTGAATAAGGTCGTCAGCGTGACGTCCGTCATCGAAGAGGCCGACGCCCGCAAGGTGGCCGAGCGCCATGGTTACACTTTAGAAATTCGCCACCGCGGCGAAGGCGTCCAAGCCGTCAAGAAAGTCGAGAAACCTGCCGAAGACGATCCGGCGCTATTAACCGTACGCCCGCCGGTAGTTTGCGTACTGGGCCACGTTGACCACGGCAAAACGACCCTGCTCGACTATTTCCGCAAGACCAACGTCGTCGCCGGCGAAGCTGGCGGCATCACTCAGCACATCGGTGCTTACTCCGTAACCTACCAGGGCGAAAAGCCCGAGTACAAAGGACGGACCGTCACTTTCCTCGACACCCCGGGTCACGCCGCTTTCGCTAAAATGCGCGAGCGTGGTGCCAGTGTGACCGATATCGCCGTTCTCGTTGTCGCCGCGGATGACGGCTTCATGCCCCAGACCGAAGAAGCTTTGAAATTTGCGCAGAAGCATGCGGGCTCCATCGTGGCGGCCATCAACAAGGTCGACGCCAAGGGTGCCAATATCGATCGCGTCAAGCAGCAGATGCAGCAACGCGGCATCACCCCGGAAGACTGGGGTGGCGAAGTCATCACGAGTCCAGTCTCCGCACTCAAGGGCACGGGCATGAATGAGCTGATCGAATCCATTCTCCTGCAAGCCGAAGTCCTCGACCTTAAGGCCAATCCGAAATGTCCCGCGCAAGGCGTGGTCATCGAATCGCAGATGGAAACAGGCCGCGGACCTACCGCGACCGTCATCGTTCAAAAAGGCACCCTGAAAACGGGCGACTCTTTCGTCTGTGGCGAAACCTGGTGCAAAGTCCGCGCCCTCATGGATGAGCATGGCACCCGCATGCCTATCGTCAGCCCCGGCCGCCCTGCCCTTGTCTTAGGTTGGGATGCGGTCCCTGCGCCCGGAACCAAATTCCAGACCGTAAAGAACGACCGCGAAGCCCGCGAAATTGCCGAAGAGGCTGCTCTCGCCGGACGCAAACTCGCCGAATCCCAACAGTTAGCGCCTAACACGGGTGCCCGTCCTGGCATGTCAGACCTCGAGCGCCTGATGGCTGCCCTCGACAAAGATAAGGAAAAGATCCTGCGCGTCCTCCTTAAGGCCGACGTCAACGGCACCCTCGAAGCCCTCGAAGGATGCTTGCTTGATATCAAGTCGACCAAGGTGCGCCTCGAAATCGTCGGGGGTTCCGTCGGACCGGTCACCCAAAGCGATGCCGATTTGGCCGCGGCGGCGAAGGCCTCCATTGTCGCCTTCGACACCAAGGTGGACAACGGCGTCCAAGCTCAGCTCAAGCGCACCTCTGTCCGTTTGATCACGCACGACATCATTTACGAACTCATCACCCTCGTGAAAGAGGCGATGGCTGAGATGCTTGACCCCGAAGTCCGCGAAAGCAAGCTGGGCGCCGCCGAAGTGCGTGCCGTCTTCCCGCAGGGCAAGGAACACAAGGTTGCCGGTTGTATGGTCACCGAAGGCCTTATCCGCCGTGCCGCCAAGGCACGCGTGGTACGCAACGGCAAGATCATCCATAACGGACCGGTCGAAACGTTGCGTCGCTTCAAGGACGACGCCTCCGAAGTCAAAGCTGGCTTCGAATGCGGTATCAAACTCGGTGGCTACGACGAATATCAACCGGGAGACATCATCGAGGCCGTCGAGATGCTCCAGATCCGTCCTAGCCTTTAATCGAAATGTCGCAACGTCAGCTCCGGGTCGCCGAATTGGTCCAACGCGAAGTGTCTTCCGCGTTGCGCCAAGGCTGGGGCAACGAAGCGGCGCTGATCACCATCACGCGCGCCAACGTCTCGCCTGACCTCCGTCAGGTACGCGTCGGCTTTGCGGTTGCCGGCGATGACGCCGCAAAAAAGGCCGCTCGCACTTTGCTCAAACGTATCCGCAACGAGATTCGTGCCAAAGTCGGCGGCATCTTGCAGATGAAGAATACGCCGGAACTCAGTTTCGCCGAAGATGATGTGACGGGCGGAGTCGCCCGCGTCCAAGCCATGCTCGATGACTTATCGCGCAAGGATGGGACGACCCCGAAATACGACTAAGCCGTCGGCGGTCCGAGTTCCGGGAAGTCTCGTAGTGCTTCACGGACAACGGAAGCCCGACGCAGATCCCGTCCGTCGCTGTCCAGTTCGCCACCCTGCCGCATCTGCACGTGGGCCGGCTGGCCCTCGATCATCAGGCGGTCCACGATATGACGACGCTCTTCGGGCAAGCAGCCCATATCACAGGCTAGGCGAAGGTGAGACAACATGTTCATCGACTCCGCGCTCGTGAGCAGACGGGCATAACGCAGCACCCCCAAGGAACGGGATAGCCGGTCGACAAACTTATCGCCCTCTTCCGTCGCGAGCTTACGTCGCGCATTCCACTCCTGTTCGACGACATTCTTAATCCAACCGCCGAGGTGGCGCAGGATAGCATCTTCGGAAAGACCTAAGGTCTGCTGATTGGATATCTGGAAAATATTACCGGCGGCCTCCGTGCCCTCTCCCAGCCAACCGCGGACGGCGAGCCCATCCTGACTCAAGGCGCGCGAAACTTTTTCCATATGGCCGGCCAAGCAAAGCCCGGGCAGATGCACCATAGCGGAGGCCCGCAAGCCCGTGCCGACATTGGTCGGGCAGGCGGTCAAGTAGCCCAGCTTTTCCGAGAAAGCGAATTTCAGATTCGGCCCGAGGGCGTCATCCAACTGTTCGGCGATATTCCACGTCCCGCGCAGGTGCCAGCCCGCCTTCACGACCTGGATGCGGAGATGGTCCTCTTCGTTGATCATCACCGAACACGTCTGATCTTTACTGATCACCGCCGCACCGAACTTACCTGAAGCAAGTTCTTTCGAGACCAAATGGCGCTCGACCAATACTGCTCGGTCCAAGTCGGTCAATTCGCCCATCCGTAAAACATGACCTCGTCTGAACTTCGGCAACTGGTTTAGCGCCTCGACACAGCGTTCGGCGATTTCCTTCCGTTGCGGCGCTTTCGCCCAACCTGGGAACGGCATCCCGTCCAGATTGCGGGCCAGCCGGATACGCGTGCTGAGCACGACCGCCTGCTGCGCACCCAGCATATGGGTGAGCTCATTCTCAGCGGAAAGGATGTCTTGGACGGACATATCAAGAATTGCGTAGTTGAAGTTCTAGTTGGGCGATTTCGTCCCGTAAGCGAGCGGCACCTTCAAAATCTTCGGCGGCGATGGCGACCTCCATCTCGGAGCGAGCGGCGTCGAGTCGGTGGCGCATCTGCCCAACGGGTGCGACGCCCGCAGGTGCGCGTCCGACATGCGTCGCCTCATGCTGCACCTTGACCAGCAGGCCGCCGAGCGCGTCGCCAAAAGTCTTCCAACAATCTGGGCAACCCAGCCGACCGCGCTTACGAAAGTCGATATCCGTAAATCCGCAATGCGGACAGGTGAGCGAGGGCGCGACGGCCGGAGCGGTCAACGCATCGGCTAATTGAAATATCGCCGGATCGGTAGCGCCGCCCTTTTGCGCACAGGCCTCGCAAAGATGCACCTTCGTGACCTTCCCCTGTACGACCTGGGAAAGGTGGACGGTGGCGGCCTCCTCGCAAAGCGAACACTTGAGCGGCTGGGACATCTCCAAGCACAGAAAACACCCCATGATAGATTGGCAAGGGGAAGCGGGGAGCGGGGTTTGACTTCGCGCCCATGGGCTACTTGATGGAGGCAGTCAGATGTCCTCCAAACCCCGCATTGTCATCACTGGGCTAGGCCTAACCGCCCCCAACGGCAACTCCCTCCAAGAGTTTAGGGCCAACCTGCTCGCAGGAAAGGCGCGGATCGCTGAAATCGAGGTCCGCCACATGGGCAAGCACCCTGCGGGGGTCTGTGACTTTGACGCGACCAAATGGCAGAAACGGAAGGAAATCCGGAATGGCACCCGTGTCGGTTCGATTTCGATTTTCTGCGCCCGCGAAGCCCTCGGAAGTTCCGAGCTCGACTGGGATAAGGTAGATAAATCCCGCGTCGGCGTCTACCTCGGCATCACCGAGCACGGCAACGTCGAGACCGAGAATGAAATCTTCAATATCGCGCAATTCGGCAACGACACGAAATATTGGACGCACCACCATAATCCTCGAACGGTGGCGAATAATCCTGCGGGAGAAGTAACCATGAACATGGGCATCACGGGCCCGCACTACACAATCGGCGCCGCCTGTGCGGCAGGTAACGCCGGGCTAATCCAGGCCGCGCAAATGCTTCAGCTCGGGGAAGTCGACCTCGCCTTTGCGGGCGGCGTCTCCGAGTCCATCCACACCTTTGGTATTTTTGCCGGCTTCAAGAATCAAGGCGCCCTCGGCGCGCACGCAGATCCCAACAAGGCTTCCCGACCTTTTGACAAAAACCGCAACGGCATCGTCATTTCGGAAGGTGGCGCGATTTATATTTTGGAACGCCTCGACGACGCCCTTGCCCGCGGCGCCCCTATCATCGCTGAGATTGCTGGCTGGTGCATCAACTCCGACGCCACTGATGCCGTATTGCCGAACCCCGAACGCCAGGCCGAATGCGTGCAAATGGCCCTTAAGCGCGCTGGCATGAAGCCTCAGGACATTCAGATCGTCTCCACCCACGCCACGGCGACCGCCTTGGGCGACATCCAGGAGTGCACCGCCTTAAGGTCCGTTTTCGCCGGCTGCCCCGAGACCAAGATTAACAATACCAAGAGCTTTATCGGTCATTGCATGGGTGCGGCGGGGGCGCTTGAGCTGGCTGGCAATATACCCTCTTTTGAGGATAACTGGGTGCATCCAACCATCAATATCGACGAATTAGACCCCGAATGCGATATGCCTGGGTTAGTTATTAACCAACCCGTCAAGGTTGAGCGGGTAAATGCCATCCTGAACAACTCCTTTGGCATGCTCGGAATCAATTCCGCCCTGATTGTTAAGAAATATGGGGTTGCCTGACAGGCCCAGCCTGTTTGAAACAAGCCCCTGACCCCATGACCAAGGAAACCATCAAGCAGGTCGTTCTCGACATCATCTCCGACATCGCGCCGGACGAGGACCTCTCCGTTGTTAAGCCAGAGGTACGCCTCCGTGATCAGCTCTCGCTCGATTCCATGGATTTCCTCGATATCGTAATGGAATTACGCAAAAAGCATGGGATTGAAGTACCCGAAGCCGATTACGTGCAATTGGCCTCCCTTGATTCGTGTGCCGACTACTTGCTCCCCAAGTTTTTGGCTAAAGCCAGTAAATAAGCCACAACACAGGCCCCCGAAGACCGCCCAACCGGGCGGTCTTTTATTTTAACGCTAACCTTAAGAAATTGAGCGGTATTCTGGATTTACTCCCCCTTCATTCCGTTCAGATTAGCCCCAGCCCACCCCTGTGAGAAACCTCCTCGCCCTGCTCTGCCTGAGCGCTGTCATCGCCCAAGCGGAAACAGTCCAATTGCGCCGCACCGGCAACCCGACCGTGATCACCTTTGAGTATATCACCCAAGACGAGCTTACCATCATGGTGAAATTGGCGGACAAAGACAATGTGCTCACTTACCGCTGGGAAGACCTCGACCAAGATTGGATCAAGAAAAATAACCCCAAGCTCTGGGCCGAACGGGAGCTACTCCTAACGCCCGTCGAAGTCACCGACAAGAAGATGGGCAAAAAGGAAGAAGAACTCGACCCCTTCGCCGTGGTCATCGCTCCCACCGACACGAAAAGCTTACTTAAGTACCTGAATACGGCGCTGTACGACGGATTAAAGGGCCTTCCAATCCAAAACATCGTCGCCGCTTGCAAAGAAGTGGACATCGATGAGACCCTTTTCTGGAAGGGCTATGAAGAGCTGAAACGGACCAGCGCCAGTGATCCTTCCAAGTTAGCCGAAGTCCCCGTGGTCGAAAAAGAACGTGAAGTGAAAGCCAAACCTAGCGTTAAGACTAAAAATTCCGCCCCGGTCGCAGCCTCGACCCGCAGCACGGCCAACATCGACAAAGAGGCCAACGCTAAAAAAGACTTAGCTGACGACCTTAAGCCTTTCTCCGGCTTCGGCTACCTCAAGCAAGTCGCCGATGGAAACGCGAAGATGAAGATTGCCTGGATGATCCTTCGCCGCGCCCCAGAAGACCGTAAGGCCATTGTGGCTTGTCTTCGTAAATATGAAGTGATCGCCGGCGAGTTGGCTGACAAAACTGAATCCAAAACCATCAAGAGCGACGCCCTGGTCGTAAAGAAGATCATCTCGAACGTCGCTGAAGATATTGAAAAAATCAGCCGCGAAACTATGACAATGGAGGCTAAGTTTCAGAACGACTGCCAGGCCCTCATCGGCCGGATGAGCCGATAGGCCCAAGGCCAACCCGAAAGCACGCACGAAGGTCCAGCCGCCTTCCCGAAGGAAGACGGCTGGTGCGTAATGGTGGAGCCTATCGGGCTTGAACCGACGACCTCTTGCATGCCATGCAAGCGCTCTACCAGCTGAGCTAAGGCCCCTTAAAGGGAA
>DKND01000091.1:23126-24891 GCA_002470605.1 Opitutia bacterium UBA7397 | reverse complement strand
AACCAAGTCTCGCGTTGCCAAAGGACAGCGGTACGGTTGCCCTTTCTGCGTGGAAGAACCTGAAGAACAGCCAACCGAGCCCAGCCGGGCCAATTCCGGGGGTATCCGCATCGAAAAGGAATTCATCGAGACCCTGCCCGTCGGCGAATGGGCCGGCCCCATCGATCTCATCGAAAACGAAAAAGACGCCGAACGGGCGGTCGCTGCGCTCCTTCGTGACCGCGTCCTGGGCTTCGACACCGAGACCAAGCCCTCCCACACGCGCGGCGAGTACAACCTGCCGTCCATCCTTCAACTGGCTGGCGAGCATCATATTTTCATCTTCCGCCTCGATCATTGCGGCGGCATTCCGCTGACCTTCCCGCTCCTCTGCAATGACCGCCAGGCAAAAGTCGGGGTCGCGGTCCGCGATGACGTCAAAAACCTCCGCGCCCGCGCCCCCTTCGACGACCGGAGCTTCATCGATATTTCCGATCACACCAAGAAAGCCGGAGTCGAAAATACCGGCCTCCGTGCCCTCGCCGCCCATTACCTGGGATTACAGATGAAGAAGTCCAAGAAAGTCCAGACTTCCAACTGGGCCAAGCCCCTTGATGAACGCCAGATTCAATACGCCGCCAATGATGCGTGGTTCGGCCGGGAGCTCTTCATCAAGCTCGAGAAAGATGGTCTGGTTCCAAGATTCGAATGAGCGCCGAAGCCTCCCGCGGCGCTAACGCGTTGAGCCTCGATTCCACTCAGCGGCACGTCTTCCTATGCGTAAAATCTTCCGAGCAGTCCTGCTGTGCCGGAGAACTAGCGCTCAAATCTTGGGAGCATTTAAAGGTACGGCTGAAGCAACTCGGGCTTGCCGAAAAAGGGGGCGTCCAACGCACCAAGGCGGACTGCCTTCGAATCTGCGTCGACGGGCCCATCGCCGTCATCTACCCGGAAGGGGTCTGGTACCGCAATTGCACGCCAGAAAATCTGGACCGTATCATCACCCAGCACCTCATCGGAGGGAAGACCGTCGAGGAACTCCGGTTCGCCGGTCCTACTTCGCCTTCGTCTCTTTCCTCTTAGGGATATCGACCTTCTGGGCGAGTGCGCGAAGTTTCGGATAAAGTTCGGCGTAAGGGACATCTTGGACGGCTGACCCTGACTTGACGGCCATCGTCGCCGCAACCCCGGCCGATTCACCAAGGATCATCCAGACGGGCTCCATCCGGATGGAAGTCATGGCGATATGGCTCGCCGAGACGCAGACCGGAACGAGCAGATTCGCGCACTGCGCCTTCTTCGGGACAATCGCTCGGTACGGAATCTTGTAAATACCGCGATGCTCTTCCTCAAGGTAGAGCATGGAGTAATAACCGCCCATCAGTGCGACCTTACCATCCAATGCGACCGTGGCATAGGGCCATTCGTCGACACCATAAGAGGCCAGGCCAACAGAATCAGCGGGATTAGTCCGGCCCTCCATGTCCTTCTGGGTGACGACGGTATCCGAGACCATGCGGCGGGCCTCGCGGACATAAAGCTGATGCGGATAGCCCTTGGTGTCGTCGAACGCGCCCTTCTCCAGGCCGGCGCTGAGGGCGATCTCCTTCTGCTTCGCGGGGACGCTGGGGTCGGTGCGCAGGAAGTGGGTCATGCCGCGGACGAAGTCCTGCTGCTCTTTCCAAATGCGCGCCCGGGTAGCGTAATCGCCATCAGCGTAGTTGGCATTATGGCCGTAATTGGTCGGAGCAAAAAGCGCCCGGGCGAGATTACCCGCGCCGCCGGA
>DKND01000091.1:0-22977 GCA_002470605.1 Opitutia bacterium UBA7397 | reverse complement strand
GACATCGGCGGCTGCGCCCCGGCCAAGCTCTCGCCATAAGTTGACTGTGCTTCGCGACCGTAAGCGTAGTCGACGCCGGCACGTGCCATGAGATCGCCTTCATAAGAACAATCGATGTAGACCTTTGCACGCAAGACACGGGCGGCTGCTTGTGTCGTCAAAGCCGGCGGGCAGCCGTATTCATCGAACGGGGCAAAGTCTAAGGTGATAGCGCGGATGATACCGTCCGACTTCTCGACCGCGCTCACGCGGTGATCGCGTAACACCGGAACCGCCGCGGCCTTAAGCAGATTGCCAAACGCCGAGCGATATTGCGCATCGTTATAATCCTTCTTCAGAATCGGGCGGGTCGAACCACTGACCGCTTCTTCGCGACCCCAGTCGATATGCATCAGTCCGCCGCCGGTCATGCCACCCAGCCAGCGGCTCGGTTCGACCACGATAACCTTGGCTCCTTCCTTCGCGGCGGCGCAGGCGGCCATCACGCCGCTGGCGTTGCCGCCATAGATGCAGACGTCGTAAAGCTCGGGCTTTTCGGCGCGAAGGACCGTTAATCCAAGGAGAAAGGCGAAGGCGAGGCGCATCATAGTGATGACCCTTTGCTAGGCCGCCCCGACCAGAAGTCAAAGCGGGCTTACTTCAATGCCTTCTCAATGGCCTGGACCAACTCTGCAGAGTCGGGCTCGACGTCGGAACTGAAACGGGCGAGCAACTTACCGTCTGCGCCGATGAGGAATTTATTGAAGTTCCAGGTCACGGGTCCGGGATGCCCTTCCGCTTTGCTCGTCAGTTTTTCAAAAAGCGGGTGCGTGTCGCCCTTGATCGCAACCTTGGCGTACATCGGGAAGGTCACCTTGAACTCGGCCGTGCAGAACTTCTTGATCTGCGCTTCCGAGCCGGGCTCCTGGCCGCCGAAATCGTTGCACGGGAATCCTGCGACGGTCAGCCCCTTAGATTTATAAGTTTCATACAACGACTGGAGGCCGGCATATTGGCGGGTATACCCGCACTCGCTGGCAACATTGACGACCAAGGTCGCCTTGGATTTTAAGACGCCAAGCGTCGTCTCCCGCCCGTCGATATCGCGAACGGTAACGCCGAGCAGGCCCGGGGCGGAAGCAGCATGAAGGGAAGTCATGAGAAGAGTCGAAATCAGAAGGCGATAAACCATGCTGGAATTGAAGCCCTTCCCTTCCAGAGGTCAAGCGGTCGGGCTTAGGGCATCTCGGCGCCGCGCGCCGCCGTGACCAGGTGATACCATTCCTCGCGGGTCAGCTCCACGTCGACGGCGGACGCAAGCTTACGGATCTGATCTGGGTCGGTGCTACCTACGATTGGTATCATCTTCGACGGATGCTTAAGCAACCAAGCCAAGGCGATGACCTCCCGCACGGTTCCGCGGTCTTGAGCGATACGATCCAAGACAGGAATCACGCGGGACGGGTCGTAATGGCGTTGCCCGGGCAAAAGATCTTTCCCGCCTGAGGCCAGCAAGCCAGCACCCAACGGACTCCAAGCCAAAGGCGTCATCTGCCGCTCCTGGCACTGATCTAACGTCCCATCGTGCAACGCATAAAGCTGGAGCAGGCTCACCTCGACCTGATTGACGACGAGCGGGAAAGCGAGCCGCGACTGCAGCAAGGAAACCTGCGAAGGGCTGAAATTGCTGACGCCAAACTCGCGCACTTTGCCGGCTTGACGCAATTCGTCGAACACCCCCGCGACCTCATCCGCATCCATCAAGTAATCTGGCCGATGAAGATGAAGGAGATCGATGACATCGACCCCGAGCTGCTTGAGGGAGAGTTCGCATTGCGCAATCAGATGACTTCGCGAGAAGTCATAGCGAACCGGAGCGCCGACCGGACGGCCCTTGAAACGGATACCGCCCTTGGTCGCGATTGTCATGCGCTGCCGCAAGCCCGGGTTCTCGCGCAAGATGCGACCGAAGACCCGCTCTGCCTCGCCGTCGCAGTAGATATCCGCGTGGTCAAAGAACGTGTAGCCAGCGTCAATGGCAGCAAAGATAGCAGCTTTCGCCGTCGCATAGTTGACGGCCTGGTCAGCGTCGGTAGCGATACGCCAACAGCCGTAAGCGAGGCGACTGGAAACGAGAGAGCTCCGACCCAGCGGCAACGGTTTCATGCGGATTATTTTCGGCTAAATTCGACACTGACCGCAAGGCTTCAAAATACCTGCGGTGAAGAAGTCTGGAATTACGCGTCCTCTTCATCGGCACCTGCGGGCCAGACAGCGGCCAACACGGCCCGAAAAGCCTCGACCTCGATCACGGCCGCAGGGTTATCGACGATTTCGATACATTCATAGTTATCCCACATCTCTCCCACTTTCTTGACGTTCCAATAAGCCAAAGCGAGTGACTGCCATAGTTCAAAACCGTCCATCTGCCCGCGTGGCAACCAAGCGACCGCCACGGGGATTTCTTCGGTCAAGTCAGACTCCTCCCAAAGCACATCGAAGCCTCCACAAACGCTCGGACCGATATACTGCGAAGTGAATTCCGTATTCTCGATGCCGGCCTCCAGATAATATTGGCAGACTAATTGCTTGGATTCCGGCTCCAGCTCATCGCCGCCGTCGTCGTGATATGTGCATGGCTCAACCATGCCCCACCGTTTAACGGTTACGGCCTCCCCGCAAGTCAGGATTCCTTGCGGCCAGCCCAAGCCAAAAGCAGCCAACCGGTAATCAATAATAGCCCGCCCACCGGAGTAATCGCGCCCAACCAACGCGGAGCACCCAGGGCCATGGCATACAGCGTCCCGCTAAAGATAATCGAGCCCCAACCCCAGTAATGAGCTGGCCAAGAAGTCGATCGATCGCGCTCCGGCAATTCGATGGCACCTAAGGCGACGGCGTGAATCAAAAGATAGAAGGTGGCCGTTTGCCACCATCCAGCGGCCTCCGGGTTAAGGGCCAACCGATCTTTGAGACCATGGGCACCGAAGGCCCCAAGGGCGACGGCGGTCGCACCCAGGACTCCGGCGCTCACCTGACGTAAGCGCACGGCTTAGGTACCCGCGTCGGCACCGCTCTTCTTCTGCGTAAAGACGAGCCCCTTATCGCCCACCGACACGATGACGGGCTCTTCCTTGTTAAATTCAGAACGCAGGATGGATTCAGCCAGCGGATCTTCCAGCAAACGCTCGACGGCACGACGCAACGGACGGGCACCATACTTTTCGTCCCAGCCGTTCTCGACCAAGTAGCCGCGGGCGGCCTCGTTGACCACAAGCTTGACGCCGAGATCGAGCAGACGCTTGGCCACTTTCGCGACCTCGATATCGACGATCTTGGTCATGTGCTCCTTTGCGAGCTGCTGGAAAATGACGATGTCCGTGAGGCGGTTAAGGAACTCGGGCTTAAAGGCACGCTTAGTCTCATCCATGATGCGTTCCTTGAGCTTCTCGTAGTCGCGCGTCGAACTGACGCCGACATCGAAGCCGACGGAGTTATTACGCTGTAGGACATCGGCTCCAACGTTCGAAGTCATGATGATGATCGTATTCCGGAAATCCACCACCCGGCCCAAGGAGTCGGTCAAACGACCGTCTTCCAAGGCCTGCAGCAGAAGCTGGATGACATCAGGGTGGGCTTTTTCGATTTCGTCGAAAAGCACCACGGAATAGGGCTTCCGCCGCACCGCTTCGGTAAGCTGGCCGCCTTCGTCGTGACCGACGTAGCCGGGAGGCGAGCCGATGAGACGCGAGACGGTGAATTTCTCCATGTACTCGGACATATCGATCTGGATGACAGCTTCGCTTTCGCCGAACATGCGCTCCGCCAACGAACGAGCCAGAAGCGTCTTACCCACGCCGGTCGGGCCCAGGAAGAGGAAGGAGCCGATGGGACGGCGAGGGTCTTTCAGGTCGGCACGCGAACGACGGAGGGCACGAGATACAACCTCACAGGCGCGCTCTTGTCCGATGACCGCAAGCTGCAGGTCTTTTTCGAGGTCGAGCAGCTTTTGAGTTTCTTTCTTCTCCAGGCGATTCAGCGGAACGCCGGTCCAATCCGCGACGATGTGCATCATCTCATCCTCACCCACCGTAATGCGCTTTTCGTCACGCTTCTTGCGCCACTCTTCGAGCATCTTCTCGCGTTTCGCGCGGAACTTCTTCTCTTGATCACGCAAGTTCGCGGCTTCTTCAAACTTCTGGTGACGGGACGCGTCTTCCTTTTCTTTGACCACGCGGTCGATTTCGACCTGGACGGCATCGATCTCGGGCGGGACGTTCAGCGAACGGATACGCGCGCGAGCTCCGGCCTCATCCATCACATCAATCGCCTTGTCAGGCAGGTGCCGCGCGGTGATGTAGCGATGGGAAAGTCGGACGGCGGCTTCGATGGCCGCATCCGTATACTCGCACTTGTGGTGCTCCTCGTACTTATGACGGATGCCGCGAAGGATAAGCACGGCATCTTCGGGCGATGGATCGTCGACCTTGACGGATTGGAAGCGGCGCTCGAGGGCTGCGTCCTTTTCGATGTGCTTGCGATATTCGGAAAGCGTCGTGGCGCCCACGCACTGGATTTCACCACGTGACAAGGCTGGTTTCAGGATATTGGAAGCATCCATGGCGCCTTCGGCGGCACCAGCGCCGACGATGGTATGCATCTCATCGATGAAGAGGATGATATTCTTGGCGCGCTTGATCTCGTCCATGATGCCTTTGATGCGCTCTTCGAACTGGCCGCGATACTTAGTTCCCGCGACCATCAAGGCTAGATCGAGCGTGATAACCTTTCGGTCGAGCAGGATTTCCGGCACGATACCAGCGGCGATCTCTTGCGCTAAGCCTTCGACAATCGCGGTCTTACCAACGCCAGCTTCACCAATCAACACGGGGTTGTTCTTTGTCCGGCGACAAAGGATCTGGACGACCCGGCGAATCTCTTCTTTACGCCCGATTACGGGATCCAATTCACCGGCCCGCGCGAGCTCGGTGAGATCACGCCCAAAAGTCTTGAGTAAAGACAAACGCTCGCCACGACCAGGACGACCACTTTCTTCCGAAGATTTGCGCGAGGAAGGAGGCTCGTCGCCTTGCGACTCTTCTCCGGCTGGCGGTTCATCTCCTTTTTCTGAAGCTTCCGAGGCGGAAGCAGCCGGATCGATATCGGCGAGGATTTCTTTGCGACAGCGTTCTAAATCAACATCGAGTGACTGTAATACGCGAGCCGCCACGCCCTCCCCTTCTTTCAAAAGACCGAGCAAAATATGCTCCGTACCGACGTAGGCATGACCCAGACTGCGAGCCTCGGTCACCGCGTGCGACATCACCTTTTGGACGCGTGGCGTCAGCGGAATCGTTTCCGACGCCTTGGCTTCTTCGGGACCTGGCCCGACTTGCTTTTCAACGGCTGCCCGGACCGTCTTGAGGTCGAGCCCCATGCGGCCGAGCACATTCACGGCGACGCCTTCGCCCAGTTTGATGAGACCGAGCAGGATGTGCTCGGTGCCTACGTAACCGTGATTGAAGCGGCGAGCTTCGGCACGGGCGAGTTCCACGACCTTACGGGCGCGGGGAGTAAAGTTGTTGTTTTTGTCCTTATCCATAGTGGTGGGGTAACCCCGAGGGGTTATTAAGCAGGGACTATGCCCGAAGCCTGCTGGGGTTCAAGCGTTCCCCCACGGTTGGCAATAACCCCAGCTTTTGACTTTGCCAGCGACCGCGACCGGGTCTTTCTATCTAACATAATTATGGGAATCAGCATGCCAGCAGCCGGAGAGGCTATCCGCGACCTCGTGAAAGGCCTCCAAGGTCGTAAAATAGCCGTATTAGGCCATATGCGGCCCGATGGTGACTGCGTAGGCTCCCAAATCGCCTTATGCCGTATGCTGCTCGCTGCGGGAGTAGACGCCCTATGCGTCAACCGGGATCGAGTCCCTCCCAACCTCACCCCCTACGTCGAGGGGGTGACCTTCTTGACCAACGAAGAATACACAGCCGACGGACGCGAAGCCATTACCGTCGACTGTGCCGATGCGTCACGGGTAGGGACAGAGCTGCTCGGCAAGTTTCCCGGCGGCGTCCTGGCTAACATCGATCACCACGCCTCCAATCCGGATTACGCTAAAATCAATATCGTCGTCCGCGAAGCGGCGGCGACTTGTCATATCCTAGCCGACGCCGCCCTTAGCCAAGGCCTTACCTGCGATGCGATCACGGCCAAATGCCTCCACCTCGGCATCCTCACCGACACCGGACGCTTCTGCTATTCGAGTGCGACCTCCGGTGTCTTTGAAATCATCGCTGAACTTGTGCGTCGTGGCGCCAATCCCGCCGAAGCCAACTTTCGCGTCTTCGAACAAGAGAGCCGGGGTAAGCTTGAGCTCACTCGACGTTTCCTGAATAGCATCCGTTTTCATGAAGATGGTAAAATCTGCTCAGGTGAACTGACGCCGGCCGATTATGTGACTACGGGCACCACCAAAGAAGACAAAGAAGGCTTGGTTGAATTTCCTCGCTCCGTCGAAGGCGTGGAAATCGCAGTCCTCATGGAAGAAGGAAAAGATGGCGTGCGCGGAAGTTTGCGCGGGCGCGACCCCAAGTTGCGCTTAGACCTGCTGGCCGGAAAACTCAACGGCGGCGGCCACGTGCTTGCGGCCGGATTCAACATGCTGGGCTATAAATTAGAAGCCGACCGAGAAAAAATCCTCGCGGTCGTCGCGGCGCATTACCGTGAATACTCCGCCCGATGAGCGACCTCGTCGCCGAACCGGAAGGCGTACTTCTGGTAGATAAACCTCAAGGCATCACTTCCCATGATGTCGTCGATAGCATCCGCCGACTTTATCAAACCCGCCGCGTCGGCCATGCGGGTACGCTCGACCCGATGGCGACGGGCCTGCTGATTATCTTGGTCGGCAAGGCCACTAAGGCGTCGCAATTTCTGATGTCCCAAGAAAAAGAATACTTGGGCGAATCTACCTTGGGCGCCGTGACGGATTCGCAAGATGCCGACGGGGCGATTGTCGAGACGACGCCGGTGCCGGAACTGACCTCCGAACAGATTCAAGCCGCGATGGATACGATGCTGGGCGATCAATATCAAACCCCTCCGATGCATTCGGCCAAGAAAGTCGGGGGCAAGAAACTTTACGAGCTCGCCCGCAAAGGGATCGAGATCGAGCGCGAACCTCGCTTCATCCGCATCAACGCCTTCGTGCTCACTTCGTGGGTCAGCCCTAAGATTACCTTCCGCGTCCATTGTACTAAAGGTACTTATATCCGGACGATTTCGCATGACCTTGGACGAAAACTAGGACCAGGCGCACATCTGTCCGCCTTGCGCCGCACCCTCTCCGGAAACTTAAATGTCGCCCAGGCTGCCACGCTCCAAGAACTCGGCGCCTGTTCCCGTGAACAATTGCACGAACGCCTGATCCCCGTGCGGGACGCCGTCCCCAGCATCGCCCTTGGATGAGTCAGAGCCGTCCACTCCACCTCGCTATCGGCGCCTTTGACGGCGTACACCTCGGGCATCGCGCCGTGCTTCATTCCGCCCGGACTGCCGCAAGACTGGATGGGGGCCTTGTCGGCGTGCTCACTTACGATCCGCACCCAAGCAAAGTCCTACGGCCAGACGCACCCGTCCCGTTAATCTTTAATCGCAGCCAAAAAGACGAGCGACTCACCGAAGCAGGCGCTCAGATGATTCATCATGAGAAGTTTGATCGTCATCATGCCGCTATCGATGCGGCCGACTTCCCGACTTGGCTCCAAAAATCATTCCCTCATCTCAAATCGCTTCATGTTGGTTCAAATTTTCAATATGGTCGCGGACGGACTGGAAATGGAGAGAGCCTGATCGCGCACGGAGCACAAGCCGGCTTAAACGTGCGTCTCGTCGCCGCCGTGCATTTGGGCAGCGAAACCGTCAGCAGCTCGCGGATCAGACAATGTCTGGCCGAGGGAGAGCTCGATCTCGCCAATGCCATGCTTTTGCGACCTTACGAAGCCGAAGGCACGATCATCGGCGGACGGCGCCTTGGCCGCACCATCAGCTTCCCGACGGTGAACGTCGCCTGGGAGCCCGAACTCAAGCCCGCCTTCGGCGTATATGCCGTCGAAGTCATTTTCAAGGGCGAGGCCCTTCCCGCCGTGGCGAATTACGGCATCCGACCCACCATCGAAAGCGGTCCCGTCGCTCCACTACTCGAAGCCCACGTGCTCTGCGGTGAGGCGCCGACCACTGGTGACGCCGTCCGCATCCGCTGGGTCCGCCGCCTCCGCGCCGAACAGAAATTCGCCGACCTCGCGACCTTGCAGGCGCAAATCGCAAAAGATTCCGGAGCGGCCAAGCAGGTACTGGGCTTACTGGGCTAGTCGCGAGCGGTACTCCGCCGGCACGAGGGATTCGATCAGCGCCTGGCGTTCGGCCGGAGCGCCATCGGTCTCGACCTTGCCGGTCGCCTTCAGGTCATCACCTTCCAAGGTGAAGCGACGGGCGAAAAGCATGGCGTCTTTAGCGACGGCCGCGGAACCCTTCGGCCCTTCGCGACGGATCAGGACATTATCCAGTCGCAGCTCGCTGCGCTGATCCTTCCCGCCGACGACCTGCAACGCGTGCTCTGACGTCGAAATCACCACCGCATCGGAGACCGAATACCGACCGTCGTTAAGGAAATAGAGGTCAAAGGCCAGATTATCGGCGAGGAAGACATGCCGATAGGTTGTCTTGGCGGCCACCGTGTCCGTGACGCCGGTGCTATTGCCGATAGCGACAAAGCCATCGACGCGATACTCGGCGGACTCATGGGCACTGATCCCGTCGTCCCCGCACTCGATGGCGCGGATGTTCTCGAACACGACGTCGCGGCAGTCGCCGTGGATATTGAACCCGTCGTTATAGGGATGGGTCGCGGTGATATTTCGGATCACGAGATGGGCGTTGGCGCCGCCTAAGCCGACCCCAACTGAACGCATCGGAGCAAAAATACGCGCCTGATCGAGCTTCTGTCCGGCCGGAATCCGAATGAAGAAAGAACCGAAGATCTGGTTGGCCACTGCCTTGTCACGGGCGTGGTCTTGGACGAACGTCCACTCGCCCGATTGCAATGCCTCAACCTTCTTGAACGCCGCCTTCTTCCCCTTCGAAGTGCGGCCCATGTGGTTCATCTTCCCGTCCCAAAGGAAGAACCAGCGCATGATGATCGCGTCGTCGAGCCTTGGAAGCAGGTCCTTGGCCTCAAAGAGCCCCGGAGACACTTCGTTCCATTTCTTAGGGTCGAGCGGGTCGGAGCCTTCGAGGGTCGCGCCATGGCCGTCGAGCGTGATGGGCTTACCCGGCGCGCCCTTCTTGCCGTAGAAACCGGCGTAATCACGGTAGACGATTGGCTGCAAATGGATGGTATCGCCCGGCTGCGCGAGTTTGATGGCCGCCGCGATGGTCTTCACGTCTTCGCCGACGCGGATATCGCGAGCCAGACAGGAGAGCGTCAGGGCCAGCAGGCTGAGGGCGGTGCGACGCATCATCTTCAGGCGACAGCTTGGGCGAACTTCTTGATGATGCCGCCGAAGGCGCCGTTGGAGAAGAAGATGACGCATCGCGGAAACTTGTCCGACTTCACTAGGCTCGTGATTTCGGTGAGCAGCGCGTCGTTGGACGCAGGCGCAAAGCCCTTCTTTCCGGCGGCGGTGATGGCGGCGGCGACGCCTTCGCTGTCAAAGCGTTCTTCGCCGAGTTTATCGGCGCGGTGAGGCGGAGCCAGGAAGACCTCGTCGGCCTGCTTGAGCGCCTCGCGAAAACCATCCTGCATTACCTTGCGGGCGGCGGTATTGCTCCGCGGCTCGAAGCAAGCCACGAGGCGATGCTGCGGGTAGCGGACGCGCAACGATTCCAGCGTCAGGTCGAGCGCGGTCGGGTGGTGGCCGAAATCTTCGATCACCGTCAGTTCGGGACGGTCGACAAGGACTTGCTGGCGACGCTGGACGCCCTGGAACTTATCCAATGAATCGAGTTTCAGCTTCGTCGGATCCCGGGCGTCGAGCAGGAGGCCAGCGGAGACCGCAGCCATCGCCGCGTTGCGGGCGTTGAAGAGACCAGGCAAGGCCCACTTCACCCTGCCCCACTCCTTGCCCTTCCAGACAAGCGTGAAGGATGAGCCCGTCGAGGATTCCTGGAAGTCGGCGATGACGGCATCGTTGCCGGCGCCCGTGCCCACACGGACGACTGGGGCCCAGGTGACGTTCTTCACCAGACCGAGGACGTTGGCGTCATCGCCGTTGGCGACGATCGCTCCGTCGCGTGGGACGATGCGGATGACGTGCGAGAACGTGCGCAGGACGTCGTCGAGGTCGCGGAAGATGTCCGCGTGGTCGAACTCGCAGTTATTGATCGCGAGCACGTGCGGCAGATACTGGATGAACTTGCTGCGCTTGTCGAAGAAGGCCGTGTCGTATTCGTCGCCCTCGATGACGAAAGGTCCGCCCCGCTTGCCCGGGTGCGAAGAATCCGGCAGGTCGCGCGGGACGCCGCCGACGAGCCAGCCCGGCTCAGTACCGTTGGCCTTGAGCAAGACCGCGGCCATGCAGGTCGTCGTGGTCTTACCGTGCGTGCCGGCCACGACGACGTTGCGACGATCATTGAGGAGGCGGGTGCGGAGAAGTTCCGGGAGAGAGACGTAAGGCTGGGTGCGGGCTTCGAGGAGCCACTCCACTTCGGGATGTCCGCGGGAGGCGACGTTGCCGACCACAACGAGATCCGGCTTCAGTTGGGCGAGGCGTTCGGCCGACCAACCTTCCAGGATATCGACGCCGGCGCCACGAAGGTGGTCGGACATCGGCGGGTAGATTCCCGTGTCGGACCCCATGACCTCATGACCCAAGGCGCGCATCAGCAAGGCGGCGTTACCCATCGCCGTGCCGCAGATGCCCATGAAATAAATGCGCATAGGGCAGATAAAAGCCCTCGGGGAGCAGAGGGCGAGAAACTTAGACGGGCAGACCCGTCCAAACAGGAGGACCCCGGTCACCTTGCGGCGGCCGGGGTCCTGTACCTACCTTTGACTGTGCTAGCTTGGCTTTCGTTGTCTGTTACCTGACTGACTGTCCGTTACCTTCGCTGTCTGACTGGCTTTCCGTCTGTTTTCACCGACTTCCGGCCATACCGACTTCGACTTTCACCGACAACCAGCCTACCCAGCACCGTCCTTACGCCGCTCGCCCTAACTCGCCTAGATCTGTCGGATGCGGATGATTCCTTTTCTCCTTATCTAAACGATGACGCCGGCGAAGTTGGCGGTCGACCTTATCGACCAGAAAATCAATCGATTTATATAAATCTTCAGACTCCTCCCGGACCACGATATCCGGACCCGGCAGCTCTAACCGGATTTGGGCCGCAAACTCGCGACTATGGTCGCTGCAGCGGGTATGGACGAGCTCGACATGCACGCGGACGATCCGCGGGTTGTGGCGCAAGAGTCTTTCGACTTTGGCGCACACGGTTTCTTTCAGGGCATCGGTGAGGTCCATATGGACTCCTGACACGACGATCGGAGCACTTGTCATGTGTGTTGTGTTATTGGGGTTAACGTGAGATTCTGCGGCCATGTCAAAGAACGACACCATCGATAGATTTTTCAGAAGTTTTTCCTGTATCATCATTTCGGGAGCCTCGTCTGGGATTGGACGCGCAATACTCTCGCGCATTGATGATTCTGGAGTCGCCACGGCCGTGTTCAACCTTTCTCGGACCGCACCCCAAGGGGTTTCTAATACCCTTAACTTCACTCACCTTACCTGCGACCTCTCACAACCGACTGACATCACGAAGGTTGTCGGTGAATTAAGAAAACTAATGCCACGTCATGGCAGAATACTGCTTATTAATAATAGCGGGTTCGGGGCTTACGGCGAATTTCCTGCTCCGGGACTAGACCACACGCTCATGATGATTGACGTCAATGTCCGCGCGCCCGTCGAACTTACAGGATTGCTCTGGTCGGAATTAAAACAACGAGGCGGCATGGTAGCGAATGTGGCCTCGCTGGCCGGCTATCAGCCCACTCCGCTCATGACGACCTACGCGGCGACCAAATCATTCCTGCTGAACTGGAGCATCGCGCTTGATGCGGAAGCCAAAGCTCATGGCATCCGCTGCGTCGCGATTTGTCCTGGTCCGGTTTCTACAAATTTCTCGAAGGCCGCGGGCTTCTCCGGACCCACCGGCCTTGGCGGACAAACGGCAGACGAATGCGTCGACGAAGCCCTGATCGCGATGGCACAACAAAAGCCGCACGTCATCACCGGATGGAAGAATAACCTTCTTGGTATCTTTTCGGCGCGCCTCCCCAAGCCTTGGGCAGCTGCCATTGGGCTCAAAATGATCAAGCGGCTCCGCCTCGATCGTTTTATCGGGAAGTAAGCCTTACTTAGCGCCATCCAACAACTCACGCGCATGCGAGAGCGCCACCTTGCTGGAGCGATCTCCCAGCATCCGTGCCAGTTCCGATTCACGTTCCTTACGCTTACCATGCACGGGAGTGATTTCGACCATCGTTGATTTATCATCCTGGGTCTTCGTCACGACGAGGTGGGCATGGCCCAGCGCGGCTACTTGCGGCAAGTGCGTCACGCAGAATACTTGATGCCCCTTCCCCAAGGCGGCTAATTCTTGCCCGACCTGAGCACCAATCTCACCGCCTACATTGGCATCGACCTCGTCGAAGACTAAGACCGGCGTCCGATCGACCGCTGCCAGAACGGTCTTAAGCGCGAGCATCACGCGGGCGGCCTCGCCGCTGGAGGCAATTTGGTCGAGCGGCAACAAGTCTTGGCCGGCATTGGGACAGAACAAGAAGCGAACGGCATCCGCTCCCGTGGGCCCAAGCGAGGCCGAGGCCACTTCAATTCGTAAGTCGGCTTTCTTAAAGCCAAGCGCTCCTAACATCTTACGGGCTGCCGACGCGAGTTTATCGGCGGCCTTTGTGCGCGAAGCGTGCAGAGCATCGGCCTGTTTACGTAATTCTTTTTCAACTTTTGCCGCCTCGGCTTTCAACTTGGCGACCCTAACTTCGATGTCGCCCTGCGAAGATAATCGGCGCCGAAGCCCTTCCCGCTTCTCCCGCACCGAAGAAGTGTCCGGTCCGTATTTACGACGGAATTCCAACCAGAGATTCATTTTCTGATCCAAACCAGCGGCCAATTCATCATCTGAAGTCAACCCTCGGCCTAAACGAGCGAAGTCCGCCCGGATATCTTCCACCTCGGCCGCCAGTGAAACAATGCGATCGCGCAAAGCCTGCGCGTCTTGATCGATCCGCGCCACGTCATCCGAAGCCTTGAGTAATTTAGGTAAAACCTCACCCATACCCTCGGAGCCGAACCCAGCTTCGAGCTGGCCGAGTAAGAGGGCAAGTTCTTGAGCCCGCGAGGAGCGAGCGTGGTCGCGTTCAAGCTTAGCCACGGCTTCATCGGTCAGATCGAGCGAATCCAACTTACCCAGCTGCGAGCGCAAAAAGGCTTCCTCGTCTTCCGACAGGCGTTCAGCCGTCGCGGCCTCTTCTGCTTCGCGCAATAATTCTCCCCGCTGCCGCCAACCCGCCCGATACGTGGCCAGCGCGACACCCAGCCCGGCATGCAAGTCGAGCATTTCAAGCTGCGTCTCGACTCGCATCAGCTTCTGCGGCTCTCCCGGCCCGTGAAAATCAATCCATAGTTCGCCGAGTTGCTGTAGTTGAGATAAAGTCGCTGAGCCGCCGTTGATCGAGATGCGGCCGGACTTCGTCGCATGCACGGAGCGTTTTAAAATGAGCAAGTCGTCCTCACAGCTAGGAAGGTCGAGTCCTTTCAGCACTTCGTCGAAGCGCCGATCATCGCCGACTTCCAATTCAGCTTCGACCGCACACTCCTCCGCTCCCTTGCGGACGATCGTTTTGGCGGCACGATTGCCAGCGAGCAGCGACAGTGCCCCCAGCAGGACGGACTTACCAGCGCCCGTTTCTCCCGTCACCACCGTGAAACCCGGACCCAATTCGAGTTCGGTCCGGTCCATCAAGGCGAGGTCACGAATAAGAAGGCGGCGGATCATGCGGAGGTGCGGCTACCGTACAAAGCGGAGCCAATACGGAGACAAGTAGAACCTGCTGCGACCGCGGATTCAAGGTCTCCGCTCATCCCCATCGATAATTCCGGCAGGGCCACCCCGAAACTTGCGGCGAGGGTATCGCGGCAGAGCCGGAGATTCGTGAAAGTTCGATCGGCGACGGCGGGATCATCCGAAAGTGGGGCGATGGCCATCAACCCGGTTACGCGCAGGGCGGGCAGCGCCAACGCTGCCTCAAGCAACCGGGGAGCCTCCGCCAAGTCGCAGCCGAACTTAGCTGGATCATCCCCAGAGTTCACTTGGAGCAAAATCTCCCGGACAAGCCCTAGCTCAGCCGCTAGGCGGCCCAACCGGACCACGAGTTCAGCCGAATCCACCGACTGCAAGACATCGAAAACCTGGAGGGCTTGCTTAGCCTTGTTAGATTGGAGATGCCCAATCAATTCCCAGCGGAGCCCGACGGGGGCCAAAGAGCGCTTGGTCTCCGCCTCTTGTACCCGATTTTCTGCGACCGACTTTAAGCCTGACTGATAAGCCCAAATCGCCGCCTCGACGGGATTAGTCTTGGTGACCGGAAGCAAGCGAACGGTGGCGGGATTTCGGCCACACTGGGCACAAGCTAGCGTGATACGGGCCTGGACCCCCTCGTAATTAACCTTAAACTGGTCGTAGGTGACCATTTAGACCAGAGGGGAGGAGAAAGAGGCAGGAGTCAACGTTGGCTACCCCCTGGACGAACCTAGGAGGCAACCCCATGATAAGTAAAACTACACTTGAAGCCAAAACCCATTAGATTTATTAATCATGGTCAGCACCACCATGCACATCGAAAACCTGAAGATCTTCCGTGACCTCGTCGATAACGAGAGCTTCTCCAAGGCTGCCAAATTAAACGCCATCACGCAGTCGGCCGTCAGCCAGCAGCTCCGTTCGATGGAAAAACACTTTAACGTGCTCATCGTCGACCGCAGCCAGAAGCAGTTTCGCCTAACGCGCGAAGGCCGGAGCCTCTATGAGGCCTCCAAGGATATCCTTAACCGCTACGAACAAGTCGTCAGCGAAATGCAAGAGATGCGTAAAGTCGTCAGCGGCACCGTACACATTTCCTCAATCGTCTCCATCGGCCTGCACGAACTGCCGCCACATGTAAAAAGTTTCATGCAGGAATTCCCGCACGTGAACGTAAGGGTGGAATACCGTCGCTCCAACCTCGTCTACGAAGACGTGATTTCCAATGCCGTAGATTTTGGCTTGGTGGCCTTCCCGCAAAAAGTCCGCCAAGTGGAAATCATCCCGTTCATGGAAGACCAACTGGTGGCCATCTGCTCGCCACGCCACAAGCTCGCGGGCAAGAAAGAAATCGACCTGATCGAACTGCAGGGCGGTAAATTCATCGGCTTCGACCAAGACATGCCGACGCGCAAAGCCCTGGATCAGTTCTTCCGCGAACAACGCATCGAACTAGAGCCATCGATGGAATTTGATAATATCGAAACCCTGAAGCGCGCCGTCGAAGTGGATGCGGGCGTCGCATTGGTGCCCGAAGGGACAATCCGGCAAGAAGTGGAGCAAGGCAGCCTCGTGATGCTCCGCCTTCGCGACCGACGCGTCGCCCGCCCTCTTGCCATCTTACATCGCAAAGGACGCGTTCTCACTCCGGCCATGAAACGTTTCATGACACACTTATTGAACAGCGCCGGCGGTAAAGAACACGCGGCCTGACTAGACGCGTTGCTCGCGAGCCATCCGCAGAGAAAGCATGAAGCCGGGCAGGGCCTGAGCAAAGAGGAAGCCTAAGCCTAACCATAACAGGGCGTCGACATCCCCGCCGTGCAGAGACGTCAGGGCGATTCCCCACCAGACCAAGGCACCCATCAGCGGCTCCCATGCCCGACGCAAAGATGCCTGGATTAATGACCAGCTTCCGAGCATGGCGGCGGATAATCCAGCCGTGGCGGCAAGCCCGGTTAAGCCCAGACCCCAATGTGCATACGCCACGAACCCCAATGCCGCCACGAGACCTACCAATCCGGAGGAGGCCACCCTCACCTGCGTCGGGAAAAAACGGAAGGCCAGGCGATGCGCGTGCAGATAATAGGCCGAAGCTACGAGCGCCATCGCGAGCGTCAGCGTCCAAATATAAATCAGACCGTTCACGGGAACCGAGAAGCGCCCGATTGCCCACTGCGCCAAGAAGCATTTTGCGAGAATCAAAGCCCAGAGAGAGCCAAGCCGATCGATGACCAAAGCCTCCCGATACGCCCTTTCGATCGAAAGTGAAAGCTCCGTAGCTTGACCCGGAGGCAATGAAGTAAGGGGTTCGGACATCGCTCAGACGGACCAGAGCTTGAGGCTTTTGATCGCGATCGCCACCGCAGGCGGCACTTCTTGCTCCCATCCTGGCGTACCCGTGCGAATCCGATCAGCTAAGGTTCGAGGCTGGCAAGCCATGGCAATGGGGTCGGCGCCGGTAATCGGCACCAGAAAACCGTTATTCAGCAGGTGCTGGAATAGTCCGGAAACGCTTGGTCGCATCTGAATGTCGTTAGCGGTAGCGATGGCTTTTTCGTCGACGCTGTAACTTTCCGGAAAGCAGACTTTACAGGCTACCGGGTCGAGCACCAGCCGGCGGAGCTGATCGCCGCGCATCGGGTACACCATAACCCGCACCCCGTCCTTAAAGAGCCGCCCGCAAGACTCCAAGACGCCGCCCTCGAGGTGGACGTAGTGTTCCGGGTTAAATAGATCGACAAGGTTGTTCATGCCGGCGACCAACGTAATGCTACCCGTCGTGTGCATACGAAAATAAGCGGGCATTCGATACCAGCCTCGATGGCGCGTGACTAAAAGCGGATGCTGCATCGCTCCCACCAGACGGATGCGATCAATCAATTCCGATTCCGGATGCGGGTCGGCTCCGATGCACATCTCAAAAAGAGGCAGGACGTCCGTACCGGCGTCCGGCAAGCTGCGCATCGCGCAGGCCAACATATCTTCGTTCACCAAAGACACGGGGCGGAACGTACCCCGTGCTACGAGGACGGATTTTTTATAAAGGTATTCGCTCGGGACTTCCGGATTCCCCTCCGGCCCGAATAAAACCGCATCCGTCAAGCCCAGCCGGACGAGACGCAACGCCGTAGCCCGATTATCAAAAGCGTTAAAGGCGGGACCCGAGAAATGGGCGAACTCGACCTCGACGCGTTTCACCCCCACCTCATCCACCAAGGCGAGCAGGAATTCGTCGACACTGGCACGTGAATTAAGAGACGCGTGGATAAGGTTTACACCGACCACACCCAGCGCATCTTGCTGGCGATTCGCATCCTTATCCCACAGACGGAGGTGTATCAGAACCTCGCTGGGCGGCGAGAGCGGCTCCGACTGGAAGCGCATTCCAATCCAGGAGTGTCCCTGCCCTTTTTCGTCATGGGGCGTCGTGGCCACCGTATCGGCAAAGGCAAAAAATCTCGTCTGCGGCCCTCGCTCTGAAGCCAGCCGATCGACCAGCAAGCCATATTCGTGATTCAGCATCTGCTCCAAACGTTCTCGGGAAACATAACGGCGCGGGTGACCGTAAATGGCGTCGCTTACGCGCATATCGTAGGCCGACATGCTCTTGGCCACGGTACCCGAAGCGCCGCCGGCTTTGAAAAAGTGTCGGACGACTTCCTGCCCTGCGCCGATTTCGGCGAAGGCCCCATACGCGGAACGGTCCAAGTTGATCGTCAGCGCCTTGCGTGAAGTGGCCGCACCAGCATCCTGTGAAGACTCGAGCATGGGCTCAGGTTAACTTGGTCTAGGACGGAAACGAGCGGAAACCTGAAACAATCTTGCCTCTTTTGATTGGCGAAAAGTCGGCACCCTAATACAGTTCGAGCAAATCCTTACCCCAAGCGCCCCAACCCTAAGCTCATGAAAGATTTTTTTAAATCCGTCCTCGCCTCTGCCCTTGGCACATTCATCGCCGGCATGGCGGCTTGCATCCTGATCGTGATCGCGGTCGTCGCCCTTGTAAGTTCTGCCGGCAATCGGCCTGAGACCACCGCCGCCGTCGTCAAGCCTAAGAGCATCTTGGTGATCGGCAATGACCTCAGCATTAATGACACCCCCGCCTTCGGCACCCCTGGATTGAGTGATTTATTTGGCGGCGGCACCGGCCCGACCCTGGACTTGCTCCGCGCTTTAGAAGCCGTCGATCTTGCCGCGAAAGATAAAAATATCGTGGGCCTACTGCTCTCCGGTCACCTCCAAGCCGGTTTGGTGCAAAAAACCGAATTACGCCAAGCCATCCTTGATTTCAAAAAGACCGGCAAGCCGGTCATCGCCTGGATCGAAAACGGCTCCCAAGGCGAATTCTATATGGCCAGCATTGCTGATAAAATTTACCTCCATCCGGCCGGAGAAGTCGAATTCAAGGGACTGGCGTCGTTCAATATGTATTATGGTGAAACCTTTAAACGGCTCGGCGTCGGCGTCCAGGTCACGAAAGTCGGCAAGTATAAATCCGCCGTCGAGCCTTTCCTAGGGGATCACATGAGCGAGCCCGCCCGTGAACAAGAGGAGCTCTTGCTCGGTAATATTTGGAAGCGCGTCGTCGCGGATGTCGCTTCCGCACGTAAGCTCTCGCAGGCCGCCCTCATCCGCGCCGCCAATACCGGTGGCGTTTTTAATGCCGAAAAAGCCTTGAACCTGAAGCTTGTCGACGGCGTCCTCCAACGAGATGAACTCATCGATCGCATGCGTAAGGCCGGGGCTGGAGCCGACGAGAGCAATACCTCCTTTCGCCAAGTTTCGCTCAGTAAATATGCCAATAAGGTAAAATTCCCGCAAGGGGGTGGCCGCGTCGCTGTCGTTTACGCCGAAGGGGAAATCGTCGACGGTTGGGGTTCGCCTGAAGATGTCGGCGGCGATCGTCTCGCCCATGACCTTCGCCTACTACGCGGCGATGAACACGTCAAAGCCATCGTCCTTCGGGTAAACAGCCCGGGTGGTTCGGCCTTTGCGAGCGATATCGTCGCCCGAGAGGTCAGCCTCCTTCGTGCCAAAGGCCTTCCGGTGGTGGTCTCCATGGGCGATGTGGCCGCCAGCGGGGGCTATTACATCGCCGCCAAAGGCAGCGTCATCATGGCAGACCCCTCCACCATCACAGGTTCGATCGGGGTCTTCGGCTTACATTTTAATTATGAAGAACTGGCTAAGAAAATCAGCTTAGGCACCGATGGTGTGAAGACGGCCCGTTACGCCGACCTTTTGGAGATGCACCGCGCCGCCAGTCCCGAAGAATTAGCCGTCATTCAGATCATGGTCGACGGGGTCTACGAAGATTTTCTCAAGATCGTGGCTGAAGGACGAAAAATGACCCGCGATGACGTACACGAAATCGCCCAGGGCCGCGTCTGGATTGGGAGTATGGCGAAGGAGATCAAACTCATCGATCGCTTCGGCGGCCTACGCGATGCGATCAAACTGGCAGGTCAAATGGCTAAATTAAGTTCCATCGAAATCGTCCAAGTTCCCAGCCTGCACTCCGGCCGGGAAAATTTCCTGCAAAAAATCCTTTCCAACGACGATAATGAGTCGCCCCTGTTTGCGAAGTCCTCGGGTAACGACCCCGCCCTCCTCTTCTTGCGCTCCCATCTTGAAATCCTGCGTTCCCTACGGGCACTCAACGACCCCAAGGGCGTTTATTTAAGCTGTCCCGCAAAGCCCATCCGCTAAGCAAGCACCGAGGCTGACTGCCTAAGGCTTACTTGGCATCTGGGCCCGGGCCTCAGGAAGCCAACCTTGCAGCTGTTTGATGCGTGTGGCGTCCGCTGGGTGCGTCGAAAGGAACTCGGGTGGGCGTGAGCCACCTATCTTGGCGAAACGAGCCCAAAAGGCCGGCGCCGCGTCCGGATTGTAGCCCGCCCGGGCCATGAACATCAAACCGAGGTGATCGGCCTCGGACTCGTGACTTCGGCTGAAAGGAAGAAGAATGCCGACTTGGGCACCCACCCCGACGGCAGCCATCCAGGTCGCCCTTGTTTGGGCTGATTTATTCTTCGTCGCCTCATCGGTGATCGCCGCGACCATCGCGACGCCGAGGCCTTGAGAAATACGTTCGGCACCATGTCGGCAGATGACGTGCGAAACTTCGTGGCCGAGAATGACCGCGATATCATCATCCGTCGGGGCGTAGGGGAACATGCCGGAATTAAAACCAATCTTCCCGCCTGGCATCGCGAAGGCATTAGGGCTCTTATCATCAATGACCGCAAACTCCCACTTCGATGCCGGCGGCAAGACTCCGCTGCGGTCATCGCGCCGGGCGGAGGCGACAATCTTGAGACCGATTTCCTTGATTTTCGCCAGGCGCGCGTCATTCGGCAACTTTTTCATCTTGGAGAACTCGCCCGAAGACATCGAAGCGACCTCCGATTCGTTGACCATAATGAATTGGGAACGACCGGTAACCGGAGCGTTCTGACAGGCGACCAACCCGAGGGTGACCAGCGATAGGACGAGGAGGCGCATCAACGTGATCAAGCCTTGGGCGTATCCTCGGCGGCCGGAGCCTCGGTGGCATCGGTGTAATACTTCCGATACGAAGAATCGTAAGTGTCGGTGTAAGTCGACGCCATCCGGATAGACATGCGATTGAGTACTACGCCCAGCAGGGGTGCACCTGCTTCGCGCAAACGAGCCAGACACGACAGCGCGTTGCGCATATTAACGATATTAAATCGTACGACATACAAGACGCCATCCACCTTCGGAAGCACGTGCAGCGCGTCGGACACGGCGCCGATTGGCGGAGAGTCGATGAAGATACGGTCGTAGCGGCCGCGTAATTCCTCGATCATCGCCGTGAACTTGGGGTTATTGATGACCTGAGTCGGGTTTTTGCAGCTCATACCAACCGGAAGTACGTCAAGCCCAGGAGCCACCTCCTTCACGATGGCTTCATCCAACGTCATTTCACCGTTAAACCATCGACTGATGCCTGCATCGCCCGTGAAACCGAGCGAAGGTCCGACGTTAGGCAAGCGAAGGTCGGCATCGATGATCAGGACGCGTTCGGCATGCTGTGCGAAAGTCAGCGCCAAGTTCGTCGCAATAAAAGTCTTACCTTCGCTGGGTCGCGTAGAAGTGACCAGGAATACCTTGCTGGAAGTAATCGCCGGATTGACCTTCATCGCGGAGTAGAGGGCGCGAATAGCTTCCGACGCGATCTTGTCCTTGTCCTGACGGGCGAGCAAAGCGCGATCCGGTCCCGTTGTGACTTCCACTTTAGGCACCGTGCCTAACAACGGTAGGCCGAGGCCGCCTTCGACATCTCTGGCGGACTTGATACGGTCATCGAAGGTACCCATCAGGACGATGAGACCTACTCCGAAGAAAACGCCCAAGCCCAACCCCATCAAGGCATTGAAGTAGTAATTCTTGTTGATGGGCTTGTCAGCTACCGACGGCATGTCGAGCACGCGGATGGAAGTGCTCGTGCCCGAGGTCGAAGATCGGAGCTTGGCCTCTTCATAGCTTAATTTCAAACGGCTCAGGAATTCTTCGCTGGCACGTACGTCCTTATCGACCCGCTCCAACTCCACGTTGGCGGCTTGAAGCTTGGAAATCTCGTCTTCTTTCGTGCTTAGATTCCGGATAATCGCTTCCGACCGCGATTTGGCATTCTGCAATGACGCCTGAATCCGATTAACCGAAAGAATGACCGCCTGGTCCAACTCCTTGCGGGTCTGGTCGAGCTGCTCGCGATTCAAGATTAGCGTAGGATGCTGGTCCGTATACTTCTTTTCCATCGTACTGAGAGTCACCTTCAGGTCGGTGACCTTGGAGACCAGCGTCGCCACTCGCTCATCCGTGCGGACTTGAGCCAGGTCATACGGATCTTTCCCAGATTTTTTATATTCCTGAATGAGGGCGCAGATGATTTCCAGCTCGTCAATCTGCTTCCGGGCCTCTTCGCGGTCCTTCACCAAAACCGCGCGTTCAGCCGTAAGGGTGTTGGTGTCTTTCGCAATCGAGAGCAGCTTCTGATTCCGGATAATCTCATTCTTCTGCTCGTAAAGCTTCCGTACCTTATCTTCCAATGACTCGATTTCGATACGGGCCTTTTCGACAAGCGGGTTAGTAATCGTCAGACGTTCGTCTTCGCTGTACTTCTGAATCGCTTCGCAAAATAACCGTGCCACCTGGCGGGCCAGGTCGCGATTCGGGTGCGTAAACTCGACGTTAACCACCAAAGTCTGACGCTGCGGATTGACGCCGCGCTGACGGGCGAAAACCTCTTGTTCCGTCAAGGGGCCGCTGAAAACATTGCCCGCCTGGTATGGCTCGAGTACCATCTTTTTTTCCGCCGTAGTGAGGCGCTTGGAAACACCTTCGATGATGACCGCGCTCCGCATCGCTTCGACCGCGGTGAAGAAGTCGTCATTGGAGACAATCTTGAAATTATCGTCCGCCGCGGAATTCCCGCCGCCGATATTAGGCGTCAGACGAAAGATTCGCAGCCGTCCCGTGGCCCGGTATTCGGGCATCGTGTTATAGGTAAAAAGCAGGCCGACGGTGACGAAAATGAGCGACGAAAGGATGATCCACCAGAAGCGCTCGCGCAACATGGCGAGGTAAGCCGTGATCGGGTTAGCAGCTTCGCCCGCCCCATAACGACCGTAGCCGTAACTGGCATTGCCATACCTGGGATTTTCGTAGCCGGGGTTACCACCGCCGTAATTGCCGGCACCGTAGGAACCGTAGCCGCTACCGTAATTTCCTTGATTACCATAGGAACCGTAAGCCCGACCGCCCCGAGAGTTGCCTTCGGCTGGTGGTTTTTCGGGCGTAGGATTTGGTTGCTCCATAAAATTAGTGATTAAATACGGCTATCATCGACATAAATCTGGTCTT
>DKND01000042.1:14682-17689 GCA_002470605.1 Opitutia bacterium UBA7397 | reverse complement strand
AATTGGGTGAAAGCTGGCGCGGTCTGGCCCCAGAGCCGGACCAAAGCTTTGGTCGCCGGTCGTTACCTTCCCGGCACCATCGGTGCGAAGGAGAAAAATTGGTGGGCGTATCAAGCTGTCCAACGTCCCAAACTTCCCGCCGGTAAGTCCACCCATCCGATTGATCGCTTCATCGACGCCCGCCTTTCCAAGGAAATCCTCACTCCGGCGCCCGAAGCCGACCGCGGAGTCCTCATCCGTCGTGTCACCTTCGACGCCACTGGCCTGCCGCCAACGCCCGAAGATGTCGACGCCTTCGTCAAGTCCACCGACCCCCTGGCGTACGAAAAACTTGTCGACCGTCTCTTGGCTTCACCCACCTATGGCCAACGCATGGCCCGCGCGTGGCTCGACCTTGTCCGCTATGCCGACAGCGACGGCTTCCGTATCGACGATTTTCGCCCGACCGCTTGGCGTTACCGCGACTACGTCATTAAGGCCTTTAACGACAACAAGCCTTACGATCGCTTCGTCCAGGAACAGCTCGCCGGCGACGAACTCTTTCCCGGCGATCCCGAAGCGCTCACCGCCCTCGGCTACCTCCGGCATTGGATTTACGAATATAATAACCGCGACGCCCGCGGCCAATGGGAGAACATCCTCAACGACCTGACCGACACCACCGGCGACGTCTTTCTCGGCGCCGGCATGCAGTGCGCCCGCTGCCACGATCATAAGTTCGACCCGATTCTGCAACGCGACTATTTCGCACTACGCAGCTTCTTTAACAACACCGTGCCCGTCGAGAACCGCCCGGCGTGGACGGCGAAGGTAGCCAGCGAACATGCCAGCCAATTGGCAACCTGGGAAAAGGAGAGTCAGACCATCCGTGACGAGATCGCCGCCCTCGAAAAAAAATACCGCGGTGATGCCACTAAGAAGGCGGTGGATATGTTCCCGGACGATGTGCAAGACATGATCCGTAAACCCGAAGCGCAACGCACCCCCTACGAACAACAGATTGCCGCGCTGGCTTGGCGCCAGGTCGACTACGAATTCGCCCGGCTCGACCGCTTCATCAAGGGAGAAGATAGCGTGAAACATGCTGACCTGAAGCGCAAGCTGGCCGAACATGATAAACTTAAACCCGAAGAGCCGCCCTTTGTTCTCGCCGTTCGTGAGACTGGCGTGCAAGGCATCGATGCAGTAATCCCCAAGAAGAATACGGTCGTACCGCCCGCTTTCCTCACCGTCCTTAGCTCCCAGTATCCGGCCACACCTGCCGTCATCACGCCTCCCGCCGACGGGACCTCCACCGGCCGTCGGGCCGTGCTCGCCCGCTGGTTGACCGAAAAATCAAACCCCTTCACCGCGCGTCTCGCGATGAACCGCCTCTGGCAACTCTGCTTCCGTCGCGGACTCGCGCCCTACGCGAGCGACTTCGGACGACTCGGCGAACCTCCTTCTCACCCCGAGCTACTTGATTGGATTTCCGCAGAATTTATGACGAAAGGCTGGGACCAGAAAGCGATGCATCGGCTCATCCTCACGAGCGCCGCCTATCGCCGCTCCTCCCTACACCCCTCACCCCAAGCCGGACAACTCAAAGATCCGCAGAATACCTTGCTCTGGAGATTTCAACCCCAGCGACTGGAATCGGAGCAGATCCGCGACGCGATTTTCTCGGCCTGCGGCGACCTCAAGCAGGACAAGCAAGCCGGACCGAGCCTGGTCTACGGCGAACCCGTGCGCAGTATCTTCACGCGCATCATGCGGAACAACCGCGACCCGCTCGCCGACATTTTTGACGCACCTCAGTGGTTCAGCAGTGCCTCGTCCCGCGACGTGACCACGACCCCAATTCAGTCACTTCTCCTCCTCAATAGCCCCTTCATGCTCAAGCGTAGCGAAATTCTCGCCACGCGCATCGCCAAGGAAGTTCCTGATGACGAAGCCGCTCAGGTTCGCCGTTTGTATCAGGTGCTTTACGCCCGTGCGCCCACCGCGACCGAGGCTACCCGGGCCGCAGACTTTCTGAAGGAAGTCCGCTCTCAGAAAAACTCTTCATCCGTGGCCGCCGCCGTCGCCAATGATTTCCTGCCTGAGAAAGTTCCGTTCCGCGATGGCCAAGGAGCCCACCTTGACGCAGGGCACCGTAAACCATTCATCGCGCCTGGAGCAACAGAGGCTGATTTCGCCCAAGGCTTCACCATCGAAGCAGTCATCGTACCGCGTACCGTCAGTGACACGGGTGCCGTGCGCGTTATTGCCGCCCAAGTCGGCAAAGGGAAGACCGACGGGTACTGGCAGTTTGGAGTGACCGGTCAGAAATCTCGCCGTGCGCCGCGCGTCCTTGTACTCCAGGCTTACGGCCCCCTCCATGGCGGCACCTCCGGCGAAGCCGTTCATTTCTCGAACCTGCGGATCGAGCTGAACAAACCCTACTATGTCGCCGCGGCCATACGTTATGCGGACAAGATTGGCCCGGGGGAAGTGACCTTCACACTCAAGGACCTAGCGAACGACGATGAACCCCTGCTGCACGACCGTGTGGCCACCAGTCTCATCGGCGTGCGTACCGCGACCCAATCCATCCAGCTGGGCGGCAAAGGCGCTGATCGCGAAAGTTCTTTCCACGGCGTGATCGACGACCTCCGCTTAAGCACGGGTGCACTCGACGACCAAGGACTTCTCTACGCCAACGAGGACATCAAGCCGAGCGCTCTTGGCTTCTGGCGCTTCGAGACCAAGACCGGCACGATGAGAGACTCTTCCGGCAAAGGACGCGACCTGATCGTCGGCGAAACGAAAGCCACTGCCCCCCAAGCCAAGATAACCACCGTGCCGTTGGCCGCGCTTTGCCACGCCCTGCTCAACTCCTCCGAATTCCTCTACGTCGAATGAAAGATCCACGCTGCCATCGCATCGAAGCGACCCCTTCGCGTCGCGACTTCCTCTTCAGCGCCGGCCTCGGCCTCGGTGCCATGGCCTTCAGCGATCTGCTCGCCAAGGACATCGTCGTGCCCGC
>DKND01000042.1:9090-14636 GCA_002470605.1 Opitutia bacterium UBA7397 | reverse complement strand
TCATCACCGCGATGGGCGAATCGAAATCTCCCTTGCTCGCCTCGAAACGCGCCTGGAAACAACACGGGCAATCTGGCCAATGGTTCTCGGACTGGATCCCGCACATCGCGTCCTGTTCCGACGACCTCGCGGTCATCCGCTCCTGCAAGGCCGACGGCATCAACCATTCCGCCGGCGTCTGCCAGATGAACACCGGCTCCATCCTGGCCGGCAAGCCGTCGCTCGGCTCCTGGATCAACTACGGCATCGGCTCTGAGAATAATAATCTACCCTCGTTCATCGTGATGCAGGACAACCAGAATACCGTCATCAACGGGCCGCGCAACTGGGGTGCCGGCTTCATGCCGGCCGTCTACCAAGGCGTGCGCATCTCTGGTGGCTCCGAACCGATTCCTAACCTGAACACGCCTGAGGCCGTCAGCGCCGACCTGCAAAAATCAAAGCTCCAACTGATCAATAGCGTGAACAAGGACTTCGCGGCCCGCTACCCCGACCGCTCCGAACTCGGTGCCCGTCTGGCCAGCTACGAAATGGCCGCGCGCATGCAGGCCGAAGCTCCTGGCGTCGTCGATTTGACCGGCGAGACGGAAGCCACCCGTAAACTCTACGGGCTCGACGACAAGACCACCGAAAGCATGGGCCGACTCTGCCTGCTCTCGCGCCGCATGGTAGAACAGGGCGTTCGCTTCGTGCAAATCTACCATGGCGCCGGCTCGAAATGGGACGCACACGCCAAGATCGAATCAAACCACTCCGGCCTTTGCGCCTCCATGGACAAGCCTGTCGCTGGCCTCATCAAGGACCTCAAGTCCCGCGGCCTATTAGAAGACACGCTTGTCGTCTGGGGCGGCGAATTCGGTCGCACCCCGATGTCCGAGAAAGGCGATGGTCGCGACCACAACCCCACCGGCTTCACGATGTGGATGGCAGGCGGCGGCGTCAAAGGAGGCCAGACCATTGGCAGCACCGACGACCTTGGTCTGCGTGCGGTCGAGAATCCTCTCCATGTCCACGATCTGCATGCGACTATCCTCTGGCTCCTCGGTATCGACAACATGGGCCTGACTTATCGCTATAAGGGACGCCCCGAACGCCCGACGCAGAACGAAGGCGAGCCGTACAAGAAGATTATCGGTTAGCGCACGGCGCTAACCGAGGGCTAGGGCCAGGGACAGGGCTAGGTAATAATGGTAAAGTCAGCACTGCGTGCTGACCTAGGGCCGCCGCAGGGCGGCCGCAGTGCCGACCCTACCCTATGCCAGGACGCGACGCCGTCGCACCCCTACCTCTTCAACTTACCCAACTTCTCTCCGGCGGCCCGCAGCGTGTCTTCCTTCTTGGCGAAGTGGAAACGAATGTAGCGGTGCTCGGGCTCGCGGAAGAAAGAGGATCCCGGCACACCGGCGACGCCGATATCCTTGATCAGCCATTCGGCGGCTTCGGTGTCGGTCTTGAAACCGAGCGGCGAGATATCGAGTAGCGAATAATAAGCACCCTGCGGCTCGGTGAACTTCAGGCCGGTCTTCGCGAGGATTGACGTGAACAGCGTCCGCTTGGCGGCGTATAGCTGGCCAAGTCCGGCGTAGTAAGAATCCGGCAGCTCGAGACCGGCCACCGCGGCCTCCTGTAAAGGCGCGGCGGCGCCGACGGTCAGGAAGTCGTGTACTTTGCGGGCCTGGGCGATGACGTGCGGGGCGGCCTGGACGTAACCCAAGCGCCAGCCGGTGATGGAATAGGTCTTCGAAAGCGAGTTGCAGGTGATCGTGCGCTCGAAGGCGCCAGGCAAGGCGGCGAAGTGCACATGGGCGTTCGGCGCGTAGACGATGTGCTCGTACGGCTCGTCGGTAATCACGAACGCATCGTGCTGCTCGGCGAGGCGGAGAATCGTCATCAGCTCGTCGCGCGTAAAGACCTTGCCACAAGGATTGGAGGGATTGCAGACGATGATCGCCTTGGGCTTCTGCGCGAAGGCCTTAGCGAGCTCGTATGGATCGAAGGCGAAGTCGGGCGCGCGCAAAGGCACATAAATCGGCTCGGCGCCGGACAGGATCGCGTCGGCGGCGTAGTTTTCGTAGAACGGCGAGAAGACGATGACCTTGTCGCCCGGATTACAGGCGGTCATCATCGCGACCATCATCGCTTCGGTACTGCCACAGGTGACCACGAGATGCTGGTCGGGGTCGATCACCAAGCCGCTGAAGCGATTGATCTTCGCGGCGAGCGCCTTGCGAAAACGCGGTGCACCCCAGGTGACGGCATATTGGTGATGCGGGCCGCGGGTGGCGCGCTCCAAGGCTGCGAGCAGTTCCTCGGGTGGATCGAAGTCAGGGAAACCCTGCGAGAGGTTGATGGCGCCATGCTGATTGGCCAAGCGGGTCATCCCGCGGATGACAGATTCGGTGAAACCGGCGAGACGGCGGGCGGTCGAAGGCATTCCCGGACGCTACGGACAGGCACCTTGCAGGCAATCCGAGAGGAATCGGACAGTGCGAGCACTCGAAAGGACACTTTAACACGGTTGTCCCTATACCCACGGCCGCTCATTCTCCCTCGTTAAGCGGAACCCGCTCCGCCACTCCCCTGTCCCAATCGAAGATGCTTCGTATAGTCTCCCTTTTTCTCGGCATCACGGCCCTCGACGCCGCCCAGACCACCCCGGCCTGGACCTTCGACGGCGCGTCTCACCCGGAACTCATCCCCGTCGGTACCGTCACCTTCAAGCAGCCTGGCCCCCGTCGCCCGGATTACCCGCGCTTCGAGCAGACGAATGAAGCCGTGACCTTCGACGGCAAAGGCTCCCACCTCGTCGTCAAGGACACTGGAGAAAATAGCATCTTCGATTTCAAGAACGGTGATGCGCTCACGCTCGAAGCTTGGGTGAAACCGGACGGACTTCGCAAAGGCGAGAACGCCTACGTGATCGGCAAAGGACGCGATGACCCAAAATCGGCCACGCCCAGTAATCAGAATTGGGCGCTCCGCTTGCGGGTGCTCTACGATACCGCGTGCCTTAACTTCCTTTTCGCTTCGCCCTCCGGCAAGGGCATCCAATGGCATCGCTGGACGACGCCGACTGGCCTTGCCAACGACGGACGCTGGCACCATGTCGCGGTACGTTATGAATTCGGCAAGCCCGAGAGCATCGGCGGCTGGATCGATGGTAAACCCATGAAGGGGTCATGGGACATGGATGGCCCCACGGCCGATGCGCCCTTCGTCGATAACGCTCCCGTTTGGATCGGCTCTTCGATGGGCGGTCTGGCCAATAGCAGCTTCCGCGGCGCGATCGACGACATTCGCCTACATCGCACCCTTGTCCCTGCGGAAGAAATCGCCGGACGCTTCGCCTCCACCCTTCCGCCCGTCACGAAAGCCGAAATGGCCCAGTTGAGCGCCAGCCCCAACGCAGGTAACGACAGCGCTAGCGGCGTGAAGACTGCCAAGTCCCCGGAAGTCGTCCGCAAGGCGCCGAAGATCGACTGGACCACCGTCACCAACGGACAGGTGCGCGTCGAGCTCTGCGAAGACTGGAAGCCGACCGCTAACGTCTGGCCCGACAAGGCGCCCGTCGTCACCGACAGTTACGCGGCGCCGGCCTTCGGCTTCGCTCGCGTTCCGGAGAAGTACGTCGACACCGGCGTACGCGCTGAACGCGGCCATCCTTACCTACTGCGCGCCCTCGCCGTCGTAAAAATCCCGGAGGGCAAGCATCGCCTGCTCCTCCGCGGCCGCGGTGCCTCGGCGCTCTTCATCGACGGCAAGCTGCAAGTGCAGACGCCCTTCCCTCCCGCGCAGACCGACAACAAACCGATCAAGGATCAGGACGGATATCTCGACCTCGGCGGCGACTTCCGCTTCGCGCCTCCGGGCAACCGTGATGCCTGGGTCGAATTCGAATCCAAGGGCGGCGAACACCGCGTCATCCTTGAGACCGTTGTCGGCTTCGTGATTAATAATAAAGGCTCACGCCGCCGGCCCGAACTCGGCGAGACCATCGCTGCCATCTCCCTCGCTGGACGCAAGGACTGGCAGCTGCTGACGCCCACCTCCGATACGCCACCCTACAACGACGCCTGCTGGATCGCCTACGCCGCTCAGGAGGAAGAGCGCCTAGGCAAGATTGACGCCGCCGCGCGTGCCGCCGCGCGCGCCCGTGAAGGCGAATATTGGCAAAAACGGCGAGACGCCGCGCAGAAGTGGCTGGCACAGACGCCGGAGACCCCCGTACCTCCGCTGGCCGACGGCTTCCCGGCGAACAACGCCATCGACCATTTCATCGCCGAGAAACTCGTCGGCTATCAGGCGCAGATGAAGTCAGTGAAGTCGGGCGGCATAGATTTCTACGCCAAGGTCTTTCCCATCTTCGAAGCGAGCTGCCTTGAATGCCACCAGGGCGGCAAAGCCAAAGGCAAGCTACACCTCGACACGCGAGCTGGCGCACTCAAGGGCGGCAAGTCCGACGGGGCAGCGATCATTCCCGGCGACCCCGCTAAGAGTCCGTTGCTGTTGCGCGTCAAGTCGCTGGACCCCGACGAATTCATGCCGCCGAAGGGTCATCGACTCGCCGCGACTGATATCGCCGCCATCGAGCAGTGGATCAAGGAAGGCGCCATCTGGCCCGACTACCGCACCCTGCCGACCCAGTTCATGCCGCTCAGCGAGGACCTCGTCTTCCTCCGCCGCGTCACTCTCGACACCGTCGGCGTACCGCCCAGCCTCGCCGAGATCGAGTCCTTCACGACGGATTCCTCCGCGGACAAGCGCGCGAAGGCCATCGACCGCCTCCTGCGCGACGTACGCGCGGCCGATCACTGGATGGGCTACTGGCAGGACGTGCTCGCCGAGAACCCCAACATCCTGAATCCCACATTGAATAACTCAGGGCCGTTCCGCTGGTGGATTTATGAATCCCTCGCCGACCGGAAGCCGCTCGACCTGATGGTCACCGAACTTCTGCGCCTCAAGGGCACATCCGCCTCCGGCGGCCCGGCTGGCTTCGGCATCGCTTCGCAGAACGATGTGCCCATGGCCGCCAAGGCCACGATTGTCACCACCGCCTTCCTTGGCATGGAGACCAAGTGCGCGCGTTGCCACGACGCCCCGGCCCACGCCGCCAAGCAGGAACAGGTCTTCGCCCTCGCAGCCCTCCTTGAGACCAAGGCCGTGAAGGTCCCCCTCACCAGCAGCGTCTCGATGGCCAAGCTCCGCGAAGGAGGCCGCAAGCCCCTCATCGAAGTCACGCTCGAACCTGGCGCGTCTGTCGAGCCGCACTGGCCGTTCCCAGAACTCTCCCAAGAAAGCGTCGCCGACGAACTCGCCCGCGACCCGAAGGACCCGCGCGACCGCCTCGCCACGCTCATCACCGCCCCGCAGAACGAACGCTTTGCGCAGGTGATGGCCAATCGCCTCTGGGCCCGCCTGATGGGCCGCGGCCTCGTGGACCAGCCCTGGGATTGGGAACGTTCCAAGAACTCGCATCCTGAGCTGGTACGCTGGCTCGGACGCGAGCTCGTGCGCAGCGGCTATGACGCCGACCACATCCTAAG
>DKND01000042.1:6824-9040 GCA_002470605.1 Opitutia bacterium UBA7397 | reverse complement strand
GCCGAACAGGTCGTGGACTCGATGTTCTCCACAACTGGCAAACCCTTCCACACGGAAGAGGCCAGCCTCGATATCGACAGCATCCGCGAGCAGACGAACTCCGTCACGCTCGGCCATCCGCATCGCGCCTGGATGCTTACCTCGACGTCCAATGAGCGTGACCGACCCGCCCTCGCCCTGCCCCGCATCCAGGCCGTCTGCGACGTCATGGCCGCCTTCGGCTGGCGAGCCAGCCGCCCGGACCCGATCACCGATCGCGAAAGCGCCGCGAACTCGCTGCAGCCCGCGATCCTCAGCAACGGCACCATGGGCACCTGGGTCACGCGCCTCAGCGACGACCATGGCGTGACGGCGATGGCCCTCGAAGCCAAGTCGCCCGAGGCGCTGACCGACGCCCTATTCCTGCGCCTACTCTCACGCCATCCGACCGCAGCGGAGCAGAAGAAATATTCCGCTTATCTCGGCGAAGGCTTCGCCGGCCGCGTCCGACTTCTCGAGAAGGTCGAGGCCAATAAGGGTCCGCGCCGCCCGGAATATTACGTGTCATGGTCCAATCATCTCAACGACCTGGCCACCACCGTGCGCATGCAGCAGGAAGCCGCCGCCCGCAAGGGCGACCCCGCGACCGACCGCCTGACGACGGAATGGCGCCGCCGTGCCGAAGACGTCGTCTGGGCCCTCGTCAACTCACCCGAATTCATCTACAACTGATCCCATGGACCGCCGCTCCTTTCTCACCGCTCTCGGTCTCGCCCCCTTCGCCGCTTCGCCGCTCCTGGCCTCCGCCGAAGCCGCGGGACCCAAAGGCAAGGCCGAGCATTGCATCTTCATCTGGCTTGGCGGCGGCATGAGCCAGGCAGACACCTTCGACCCGAAGGCACTCGGCGACAACAAGTCCACGACCAAGAAGCGCGGCTCGCTCTACCCTTCCATCGAGACCTCCGTCTCCGGCGTGCGCCTCTGCGAACACCTGCCGCGAACGGCCAAGCTCATGGAACACGTCACCGCCGTCCGTTCGGTGAACCATAAGGTCATCGACGAGCATGCCTTTGCGACGAACCTCGTCCACACCGGTCGCATGATCAGCGGCAACGCGACCTATCCCTCCATCGGCTCGATTGTAGCGAACCGTCGGGGCGCCGCCGATCCGAGCGTCCCGGCCTACATGCTCATCGGTTATCCGAACGTGAGCCGCGGACCGGGCTTCCTCGGTATCAAGGATGGCTACATCTACCTCGTCGACACCGAGACCGGCCCGAACGGCTTCACGACGCCGAGCGACATCGATCAGGCGCAGAAGGATCGCCGCCAAGACCTCCTCGGCTCGCTCGGCGGCAAGGCCCCCGACGGATCGGCCTTGGCCGAATATGCCGAAGCGCAGCACGAGGCGTTCCGCCTCGCGGGCCCCTCGTTCATGCGCCACTTCGACCTGAAGAAGGAAGCCGCCGACACCCGTCAGTCCTACGGCGGTGAGTTCGGGCAGCGCTGCCTCCTCGCCCGTCGCCTCATCCAGGGCGGCGTGCGCTTCGTCGAAGTCTCGCACAACCTCAACTTTATCAATGGCTCCGGCTGGGACGTGCATAACGATGGCATCAACAACCAGCACATCCTCATCCGTGAGCTCGATAACGCCATCGCAGGCCTAATCGAGGACCTTAAGCGCACCGGCATGCTCGACAAGACCCTCCTCGTCGTCGGCACGGAGTTCGGCCGCCCGCCAGAGTTCGACGCCAAGGGCGGACGCGGCCACCAAGGCACGGCCTTCTCAATGATCCTAGCCGGCGGCGGGCTGAAGCACTGCGGTGCCTACGGACAGACCGATGACTTTGCCAAGACCGTGATCAAGGACCCCGTCAGCATCCCAGATTTCCACGCCACGATTCTCGCCGCGATGCAGGTCGACACCTCGAAAGACCTCATGGCCGGCGCCCGCCCGGTGCCGATCACCGACGGCGGTAAGCCGATCGCGAGGCTGTTCTGAGGGAGTTGACCCGTTGATCGGTGGGCCAGTTGGCCAGAGATGGCCGGAGAAATATTTCAGGCCTCAGGTCTCGGCCCCCCAGGTACAGGTACGGGTTATCGGGCTCGGGACACACGGGACCTGCACCCGCACCTGAACCTGAGCACCCGAACCAGATTCCCGATTGCCGAGACCCGGGACCTGAGAATGACTTCTCACTTTTGCACCTTTGCACAGGCCGCAGGCCGATTTGCAC
>DKND01000042.1:4636-6729 GCA_002470605.1 Opitutia bacterium UBA7397 | reverse complement strand
TCGCGGATTTCCTCGAGGGTCTCGAGGCAATCGGACGTGAAGGCGGGGCACATGACCAAGAGGTTCTTGGTGCCTTCTTCGGGCAGGGCTTCGAGACGCTTGTCGGTATAAGGCGAAACCCACTTCTCACCGGCCAGACGGGACTGGAAGGAGAGTTCATATTGGGACTCCTTGAGACCGGCGGCGGCCACGAAGAGACGCGTCATCTCGACGCACTGGTGGCGATAGCAGGTCGCCTGACAGGGGCTGTAATGGGAGCAGCAATCCTTCATCTTCATGCAATGGGCCTTCGAAGGATCACCCTTGCGCAGGTGGCGCTCCGGCAGGCCGTGGTAAGAGAAGAGCAACTTGTCGAACGGCTTGCTCAGCCAAGGCTGGGCGGATTCGACCAAGGCGTCGATGTAGGCCGGATCGTTATAGAACGGCTGCAGGACGTGGTACTTCAGGCCAGGGGCGAGACGCTTGAGTTCTTCCTGCACCTTGACGACGACGGTCTCGTACGAGGACATCGCGTAGTGCGGATACTGCGGCATCACGAAGAGGTCGTCGATCCCGGCGGCGACCACCTTCTCCACGGCTTCGGCGCAGGAAGGCGTACCATAACGCATACCCATGATCACCGGCAGACCCGTGGCCTTCTCCAGCTTGGCGCGGAGCTTGTCGGTCGTGACCACCAAAGGCGAACCCTCAGGGGTCCAGACGCTGGCGTAGGCCGCGGCGCTTTTCTTCGGGCGGGTACGGAGGATGATACCTTCCAACAGCAGCCAGCGGAGCGGGGCCGGATAATCGATGACGCGGTCGTCGTTCAGGAATTCACGGAGATAGTTCCGCACGTCGGGCACGGAAGTGCTCTTCGGCGAACCAAGATTCAGCAGCAGGATACCTTTACGGGACATAGGGGCAAAAGAGGCGGGACGGCGGACGATGTCAAACGCCAGAGGCGACTACGGCGTCGACCACCGCTTGGAAGGTCTCGATCCGGGCCTGGGGCGTGATGCCGTGCCCTAAATTAAAGATATGACCCGGGTCGCCGGCATTGTCGTCTAGAACGGCCTTGGTCGCGACCGCGGCCGCGGCGGGCTCGCCAGTCATGAACTCGGGGTCGAGATTACCCTGCAGGCAGATCGGACGACCGGCCAGCAGACGCACCTGCGAAAGCGGCAGTGTCCAGTCGACGCCGAGGCACGGCACGCCGGTCTGCGCGAGCGCGGCGGCCTGCGGGGACTTGCCCTTAGCGTAAAGGATGACGGGGGCTCCGACAGGGAGGCGCTCAAGTACCGCACGAATATAACGGAGCGAAAACTCTTCATAATCAGCGCCGGTGAGCGCGCCCGCCCAACTATCAAAAATCTGGATGGCATCGGCGCCGGCGGCGAATTGACGCGTAAGATACTGCGCGACGGCGTCGGTCAAGATCTCAAGAATGCGGTGCATCATCTTTGGATCAGCTTTCAATAAAGCCTTGGTCTTTGGGAAAGTTTCGGAGCCACCGCCTTCGACGAGATAACAGGCGAGCGTCCAAGGTGAACCGGCGAAACCCAGTAAGGTCTTATTCAAGCCAAGTTCTTTACGCAGGATAGCCAAGGCATCATAAACATACTGCAACCGATCAGCGGAGCCTTCGAGTTTTAGCGTGGCGACATCAGCCGGCGAAGTCAGGGCGCGCTCCATCGCAATGCCGCCTTCTTCACGAAAACGATAACCAACGCCCAGAGCTTCTGGAATCACCAAGATATCCGAAAACAAAATCGCAGCATCGAGCTGCGGGAAGCGACGGAGCGGCTGAAGGGTCACCTCGACCGCCAGCTCAGGCGTGCGCACCATGGTCACGAAATCCGACTTCGCCTTCAGGGCACGATACTCCGGCAGGTAGCGACCCGCTTGCCGCATAATCCAGACGGGAGCCCGGCCGTGTGGCTGGCGTCGAAGGGCGGCGAGAAAGCGTTCGCGGGAATTCATCAGGACCCCGCCAGCCAATCCTGCGGTTTCAAATAATGCGAGATTAGTCGTTCCTCCGGCGTACCAGCGGCGGGCTGATGGCAATAACGCCATTGGACCCGAGGCGGGAGCGACATCAGGATAGACTCGGTCCG
>DKND01000042.1:2054-4582 GCA_002470605.1 Opitutia bacterium UBA7397 | reverse complement strand
TCGGTTTCGCGCGCCCCAAAAGGGGTATCCTTGCGACGACCCAGGATTTCAGCGTAAGCTGGGCCATAGGCATCCCCTACTTTCTGCATCAGCGCGAAGGCGTTCTCAAAACCGCCTTCCGTGAAATCGTCGTAAAAAATACCCCCGATGCCGCGCGCCTCACCGCGATGCTTCAGGATAAAATAATCGTCGCACCCTTTCTTGAACTTGAGGTAATTCGAACCCGTCGCCGCTTTCGCGGCCTGATGCCAAGAAATCGCATCTTCGTCGAAACCGTAATAGGGCGAGAGGTCGAAACCGCCGCCGAACCACCAGACCGGATCAGGACCGTCGGTGCAGAAGAACCGCACGTTCATGTGCGACGTCGGGCAATAAGGATTAAGCGGGTGATGGACGACGGAAACACCCATCGCCCGGAAGCCCTTACCGGCGAGATCCGGGCGCGCCAATGTCGCAGAGGGGGGCAAAGCATGCCCACGCACATCGGAAAACGCGACCCCACCTTTCTCCAGCACCGTACCACCAGCGATGACGCGCGTCCGACCACCACCGCCTTCGGCCCGCTTCCATTCGTCCGTGTGGTATTTCGCCTTCCCGTCGACTTCCTCCATGAGCGCGCAGAGGCGATCTTGCAGCCCTAGCAGGTAATTTCTGACGAGGTCCGGGTTCATCTTTAAGATTTAATCCCGCCTCCCAGCGAAGGTCAATGAAGCCTCCCCGCCCTTCGGATGAATCCACCGCCTCTAATCCCCCCTATGCGGAGACTAAATTAGGTAGTCCTTGAAGGGAACCCTGAATCCCCCACGGTAAGGCCATGGATCCTCTCGACAAGGCCTTGATCGTCGTCTGCCTCTTCGGCGGATTTGCGTTGGCCTTGCCTTGGATGGCATGGGTTCGCCTGAAAAAACTCGAAATAAAACACGGCGGCAAACTCCTCGTCCGCGGCATCACGGGCGCCCAAGCGGCACGGATTATTTTGCTACGCGGTCAGATCGAAGAAGTCGGCGTGGACGAAACTTCGTTCGCCTTCACCGATTTTTATTCAGCTTACGAGCCGGCGATTAAACTCTCTCCGGCCGTCTATCACGGTGGCCGACTCTTTGATGTCGCCCGGGCGGCCCGACTCGCCGGACATGCCCTGCAACACCGCGACCGCAAGTTGGGCAACCTCGCCGCTTGGGATTCTTTCATGATTCTCTGGGGCAACGCCTGGCCGATTTTATTCGTGATGACCTTGGCCGCCCGCGGCCGATTCCTTTTCGCCATCGCCGGCTTCAGCCTGCTCGCGGGCAGCCTGACCGTCGCGCACCTCCTGAAGCATACCCACATCCAAGATGCCGCCCGGCGCGGACGCAAAGAACTAGAGGAAGCCAAACTGCTCGACGGCCATCCTAAGGAAGAAATCGATGCCGCCTTTCTCGCCGCCCGCATGGATCACCTCGCCCTCCCCTACTCCAAGACCTGGTGGGGCATGTTGTTTAACCCGAAGGCGTGAAAGGCACCCCGCCCAGGCGGACAGGGCTCATGGAAATGAGCAGATTTTACGGAACTTCCCCCTGTGCAGCGGAGTTTAATCAGTTATATTAATCTTATCTCCATGCATTCCAACCGGACCTTCATCCTCCTTTGTTTCGCCCTCCTAGTGGGAGCCGGCTTCGTTGTGGCCCGCTTCGTCAGCCCTGAACCCATCGCCCCCAAGGAGCGAAGCCCTAAGGCGGGTCCGACGGCGACGAACCACCTGACCGACCGACCTTCCACCGTGCGCAGCGCGTCTGGCCTGCACCTTAATCCCAAAGAAAATATCAAGCCGGAGCTGAGCGCAACTGACCTCGTCAAAGACCTCAGCCCGCAGCAAGCTTTGGAATCAAAGTTTCAAAACTGGCGGGCCGAGGGCAAAAAACTCATCGAGGAAATGGCTGGCGGCGATCGCGAAAAAATCGGTGCGGCTTTCCGGAGCGCCTTTCAGAACCAAGCGTTCAAAGACCTCTATACGCGCAACCACGAACTGGAAACGAAGTGGAAAGACGCGAGTGATACCGAAAAAGAAGGCATCATGGCCGAGCTGAGCGCCATCCGCGAAAAAGGCTTTAGCTTCATCAAGGCCGAAATGAATAAAGCCAGTACACCTGCCAGCGGCGAAAATACCGCGGGAGTCGTCACCATCACTCCGGCAACCGCCTCCCCCGCAGCGGCACCAGCCGCACCGGCTGCACCTGCTGCAGTGCCAGCGCAGCCGCCTTTCATTCAGTAAAATGCCTTCCCAGCTCCGTTCAAACTTGGCGTGCGGCGACCCACGCCACCAGTTTCTGGCGGAATTCGGTCAAGGTGGCTTGCACGCGTTGAAACCCATCGTGTTTCTGGCCCGTCGCTTCATCCAGGTATAAATCGCGGCGCACCTCGACCATCAGCGATTGCACGCGATAGTCTTGGCCAATGAAAGCATGGGGGACGATCGCACCGCTGAAGGGCACATCAAAACCGACCTCGTAACCTTGTTGCCGAAAAAATCCGGACGCGAAATCGCGAAA
>DKND01000042.1:956-1870 GCA_002470605.1 Opitutia bacterium UBA7397 | reverse complement strand
CTGAGATAAGTCGCGCCCATTCCGACCCGGGCGCAGGGCTCACGCTCGTCATCCGGAAACCGTTCCACATCCACCACCAGCCGGGAGCAAGAGGCCTGGATAATGTGGGAAGCAGGATAGCCCTGCCCGAAAAGTTCATCCGTATACCAATCCGTCAGACGGAGGTGCTCGGCCTTGATTTCAGCCGAATTAATCAAAAAATCGCCCAAAGTCTCTTCCGGGAGGTGGGTGGAGGCATGAGGAATATGCAAAATAAGGGTCATTTAAGGGATAAATAGCCCTAAAATACCCTTTTGTCACCCCCCTCGCCTGTCATAGCGAGAAATCGGATAAGAATTGCAACTTCGGGATAAATGAGGGGTTTTACTTATCCCAACCCACTAACATACGATGAAAATCAAATACTCCCTCCTCCTCGCTCTGCTCGCTACTGCGGGTCTGATCGCTGCCGACGCTCCTAAGCCAGAAGGCAAGCCAGACGCTCCTAAAAAGGGCGAAGGCAAAAAAGGCCCAAGCAAGCCAGAATCCGTCTCGGATGCTGACTGGAAGAAGTTCCTCGACGCCAGCAAAGCCGCCCAGTCCGACGCTGCCGTAGTCGCCGCCAAGGCCAAAGCCAAGGATGCCAAGAGCGAAGACGAAAAGAAGGAAGCCGGCAAAGCTGTGATGGAAGCCACCAAGGCTGCCGTCCTTAAGGCCGACGCCTCCCTCGAGTCCGTCTTCAAGGCCCTCGAAGAAGCCCACGGTAAAGGTAAGAAGAAGAAGTAATCCTCGGATTACCTCTTCCCAACAAGACCCCGGATTTCCGGGGTCTTTTTTTGCGCCGATCGCCCAGCACCCCCGGCTGAAATAGTTTTTATCTTTTGTAACCTTGGGCGCCAGGCGGGGTTTTATAGATGAACCCCCAAACTAAAAAA
>DKND01000042.1:0-910 GCA_002470605.1 Opitutia bacterium UBA7397 | reverse complement strand
CCAGCCTCCGTCCCAGGCGTGTCCGAAGACGAGATGAAGAAACTCGGCGACGCCCGTAAGGCCGCCCAGGAAGTTCCTGCCGTCAAGGACGCCAAAGCCGCTGCTGAAGCCGCTCGCGAAAAAGCCAAGGCCGCCGAAGGCGACGCCAAGGAAGCTGCCGTCAAGGCCGCCATGGACGCTGGCAAGGCTTTCCATGACGCTGAAAAGGCTGCCATCCTGAAGGCTGACCCTTCCCTCGAAGCCGTCCTCGCCAAGGTCGAAGAAGCGATGAATGCCAAGGGCGAAGGCAAAGAAAAGGGCAAAAAGAAGAAGGCTAAGTAAGCTTACGACCATTGCCCCCAACAAGACCCCGGATTTCCGGGGTCTTTTTTTGAACTTTGTCCCAGCGATGGTGTTTAATAAATAACCCACTTATGAAGACCTCCCTCCTCGCCCTCCTGTTTGCCGCTACGCTGTGCGTCAGCCTACCGGCCGCCGATAGCGCCGCCACCAAGTCCAGCCCGAAGAAGAGCGGCCGATACACTTCCACCGTCCTGCCCGACATCGAAGGCGTCTCCAAAGAAGACATGGTCCGCGTTCGGGCCGCCTTTCTCCAGGCCTATCAAGACCCGGCGATCAAGGCCGCCAAAGAGCGCCTGGCTGAATTGAAGGGCAACGCCGAGTTCGCATCTGCGAGCGAGAAAAAGGATATGCGCAGCGATTTTGAAAACGCCATCGGCGATCTCCATAAAGCCACCAAGGCCGCGCTGACCAAGGCCGATGCCACCCTCTCGCGCGAGCTCATCGAAAAAGTCATGGACGCCATGGAAGCGAAAGGACGCGAGAAGGCGGCCGGCGCCATGAAAAAAGAAGCCAAAACCGCTACCCCGTTGAAGCCATTCCCCTTCGGTGATAAGGCCAAGGAAACCCC
>DKND01000134.1:765-4609 GCA_002470605.1 Opitutia bacterium UBA7397 | reverse complement strand
GTAAAGGCAAGGCCGCTAACGGACCCGGGAACGCGGTCGACCCTCGCCCCTTGGCAATCGGCTATCGCGAATTCCCGATCACCATGCTCCCCGCCCGCGACGGCGAACCGCGCGGCGAGATACTTCGCAGCGGCAAGGCGCCGAACTCGTCCTACTTCGTAAACTGGACGAAGCTGACTGACTCGGCCGTCTGGAATATCGAAGTCGTCAACGCCGGCACCTATATCGTGGCACTGGATTACACATGTCCCAAGGCCGACATCGGCTCGAAGGTCGAACTCTCCTTCGAAGGCATAATCCTCAAAGGCGTCGTCGCCGAGGCCTGGGATCCGGCCTTGATCACCGATCAAGACGTCGTGCCGCGCGGTACCGGCGAGTCGCTAATGAAGCCATTCCACACCATGATTCTCGGCGAAGTGCGGCTCGAGCCGGGCAAAGGCGAGCTTAAGCTACGCGCCACCGATATTCCTGGCAAAAGCGTTATGGAACTTCGCCGCGTCACCATGACTCTCAAGTGAGCATGCGCCCCTCGGCCTTGCTCTTCCTCATTACTTCCGGCCTCATGGCCGCGGACGCCCCGCAAGCTGGGAACGAGCAAGTCCAGCAGGTCATGCAGTCCTTCAAGGGGCGTGGCGTGATGGCCGACGACACCCCACCCTCGAAGCCGGCCGACGCGTTAAAGAAGTTCGCCGCACGTCCTGACCTCGCCATCGACCTCATGGCGGCGGAACCCTCGATCGCGCAACCCATCTACGGCAGCTGGGATTCGCAGGGACGTTTCTGGGTGACCCAATACCTTCAATACCCCTTTCCCGCCGGACTCAAGGTCATCAGTTACGACGAGCACATCCGTGCAAAGTTTGATAAAATTCCTCTACCTCCGCCCCGTGGAGAAAAAGGCGCCGACATCATCACGGTCTTTGAAGATACTCGTGGGACCGGGACTTTTGATAAACATACCGACGTCCTCAAAGGTTTGAATATCACCACCGCGGCATTGCCTGGCACGGGGCGCGTGTGGGTGCTCAATCCTCCCTACCTCCTGAGCTATGCCACGAACGACGGCTTACCAGTCGGCGACCCCGAAGTCGAACTCAGCGGCTTCGGACTCGAGGACACGCACAGCACCGCCACCAGCCTCAAGTGGGGCATGGACGGCTGGCTGTATGGCGCCAACGGTAGCACCACCACGGGTAACGTCAGCAGCCTTCATAGCAAAAATATCAAATGGGAAGGCCAGTGCATCTGGAGATTTCATCCGACGCGCAAGGTCTTCGAAATCTACGCCGAAGGCGGCGGCAACACTTACAGCCTCGAGATCGATGGCAAAGGCCGCGTTTTTTCCGGCACCAATGGTTACGAGCGCGGCATGCACTACGAGCAAGGCAGCTTTGGCATCAAAGCCTGGGGTAAGCACGGACCGCTGACGAATCCTTATGCCTTCGGTTGGTTTGAGCATATGAAATGCGAAGGTGAGAGGCTTCGCTTCTCGCAAGCCTTCGCCATCTACGAAGGCGGATTATTGAGTAAAGAATACGACGGGCAGATCATCGCGGCCAACTCGCTCGCCAATAAAATCTATCTCAGCACCCGGGTCGAGGATGGCTCAACGTTTCGGACGCACGATGAAGCGAACCTGCTCGTCAGTTCAGATCGCTGGTTCCGGCCCGTCTGGACAGGCGTCGGCCCGGATGGCGGAATCTATCTCGCTGATTGGTATGACACCCGGCTCAGCCACGTGAAGCCCGTCGACGACTGGGACAAAGAACGCGGCCGTATCTACCGAGTACGCCCCGCTGGCGAAGCGCCGAAGCTCAAGCCTTTCAACCTGCACACCTGCCCGCCCGGCGAATTGCTGAGCTATCTCGGACACCGCAACGCATGGTTCCGCAAACAAGCCGTCCTTGAGATAGGCTGGCGCAATCTGCAAGAACTCGCCCCAGCGCTCTCGCAAAATCTCTCAGGTCCGCAGGCGCTCGAAGCGCTCTGGGCGCTAGATGCGCTCGGCCAGACCAAAGTCGTGCCGCTTGATCATACTGATCCGTATGTCCGTCGCTGGGCCGTCAAGATCATGGGCGAAAGAGGCGACCGACCCAATGCCGCGCTTCTCAAACTGGCTTTGAATGAAAAGCATAGCGAAGTCTGCGCCCAGATCCTGGCCTCAGCGAAAAAGATGCCCGATTCACTTCCCCTGCTCTGGGCGGGCGTNNTCAGGCGGACGATCCCAGTGGACATATTCCTTTGCTCGCTTGGTGGGCGCTTGAAGCCAAAGCCGAAAAAGACCGCGCGGGAGTCGTCGCCTTCCTTCGCGACGACCAGGCCTTCCTGAACTCCGGTTTTTTCCGTGATCATCTCGCGGAGAAACTCGCTAAGCGCTACGCCTTAGCCGGCGGTGCCGAAAACCTCCAGACTTGCGCCGATCTACTGACGCTTACGGATGATATTAAACTCGCGGATAAATTTCTAGCGGGCGTAGCCGGAGCTTTCGAAGGCAGTGCCCTCCCGGCGTTGCCGCCAACGCTTGGTTCGCGACTGCAGGCCTTCCTCACCCGCCAATCCGGTGGTGATATAGCCGCCGAAATCGCCACCCCGGAAGGACTCAAGAAAGCGCTGGCAGAATTAAATAACAGTAAAGCCCCAACCCCTCGGCGGCTCGCGATCGCCAAAGCCTTGGTGCAAGCGGGTAAGAGCGAAGCCATCGAGGCCATCGTCAAGATTCTCCGTGCCGCCGGGACTTCGACACTCAAGCGAGGTATCCTGCCCGTCGCGGCTCAGCTCAATAGCCCCAAGATTCCTCTGGCGATCCTGGAGAGCTACGAAAAAGGCATAGCAGGCGATAAAGGCCTGCGCGAAGATGCCCTACGCATGATGGCGGCCCGACTCGAATGGGCACAGACGATGGTAAGATTCGTCGACGAATGGAAAGTACCGGAGAAACATTTCACCGTCGATATCGTAAGGCAGCTTAGCCTGCATCACGACGTCGCGATTGATGCGGCGATTGAGCGCCATTGGAAGACCCTTTTGCTTACTGGCGTCACGCCCGAGAAAGACCGCGAGATGGCGCGCCTCAAGGATGTGCTCAAAACCGGACTCGGCGACCCAAACAAAGGCCAGATCATCTTCGCTGGTCGATGTGCTGCGTGTCACAAACTTTTTGAACAAGGCGGAGCCATCGGACCTGAACTCACGGGGTACGATCGACAGAGCCTCGAATTCTGGATGCTTAATATCACCTACCCCAGCCTTGAGATTCGCGAAGGCTTTGGCGCCTATATCGCGAAACTCAAGGACGGACGCATCCTCACCGGCCTCATGGACGCGCAAGGGGGCGGCAGCATCACCTTGAAAGACCTTGCGGGCAATCGCACCGCAGTGAAGCAGGCTGACATCGAGAAACTCGAAGCCAGCCCGATCTCAATTATGCCGGAAGCCCTGCTGACAGGACTCTCCGACGCCGAGCTCAAGGATTTCTTTGCTTACCTGATGAAGTGAGCGCTGCCGAAGGCCGCGAGGGGGCACGTGGGCAAGTTGACATGGGGACAAGGGGCGAATGCTAGAGGCAGAAAGACTCGGTGTCGGGTGACGGGCAAGGGCATCAGGAGTTCAGGGGTCGGCCATTCGGCCATCGGGAGCTGGCACCCGGGTTCCGGCGGCTGAAGGCTGAACGGCTGACACCCGAAAGGCTGACCACCGTGGCCGTCACCCGACACCTGAAATTTATGCCGCAGCATATATTCCGGTCTCCGATTTCCCTTTGAGCGCTTGGCTCAACGGGTACGTCCTATCTATCAAGTCCTCGATTCAGCCCTCGAACCAGTCATCGACTCAGTCATCCATTCAG
>DKND01000134.1:0-731 GCA_002470605.1 Opitutia bacterium UBA7397 | reverse complement strand
TTCCTATCGGCCGCAGGAGCGATGTGTAGCTACGGCCTGTTGCATGCCGCTGACCCAAAAGTCCAGTGGTATTGGACCGTCGGGCATGCCGTCGTGCTGGCCGCCTGCGTCTTCCTGATCGGACGCGTGTGGGCATCGCTCAAGGCGACTTGGAAGCAGTAGGACTGACGGTAAATGAGGGGAATTGGGGCCAGACTGACCAGAAGACGGGCTGGATAATTGTAAACGGGGCATATAAATATATCGCCCTCCCCTCTCATGAAGCACCGCGCCTTCCTCCTGTTCCTCATCACCCTCGCGGCTGGATTGTTCGCCGCTGACGCTCCGGTCACCGATCACAGCAAACTTACCACCAAGGAGGCCAAGGCGAACTCCGCCAACTGGCCGGACAATAGCAAGGGCTCGCCGACGCCGCACGCACCTTCCGAGAACCCGCCGGTCGCGACCACGCAACGCAGCCAGCAGATTGCTCCGCCCGCCGCCGGCGAACGCGTCGTCTTCATCGGCAACGGTTTTGCCGAACGCGACACTTACTACGGCCGGCTCGAAACCGAGCTGCAGCTCCGCTTCCCGGACCAGAACCTCATCGTACGCAATATGGGCCGCTCGGGCGACACCCCAGCCTTCCGCCCGCACCCCGCCCGCGCCAGCCAGTGGGCCTTCCCCGGTGCCGAGAAGTTCCACCCCGAATACGCGCAGCATAACGGTAAGGGCTTCTTCTCCACGCCCGA
>DKND01000081.1:1416-12583 GCA_002470605.1 Opitutia bacterium UBA7397 | reverse complement strand
ATGACGCCAATCCGCTCCGGATCGACACCCAGACTCGCAGCCTCCTTACGCAGATAACGCACGGCAGCCTTGGCATCATAGACACTCTGCGGCCAAGTCACCTGACCTGACGTTCGGCGGAGCTTATAATTGATACTCATGCAGACGTAGCCCTTCAGTGCGAGATTCTCACTGACATTCAATTCCCTGCCCCGTGCCTTATCGCCGTCATTAAAACCGCCACCGTGGATCACGATGATGCCCGGAAGCGGCTTGGATTTATCGTGGTCAAGCGGCGAATAGATGTCAGCCTTCTCCTTACGCTTGCCTCCAAGGTAGTCGACGTCCTTGAGCACGGCGACGGTCTTAGGGTAGACAGGAACTTTCTTCATCGCTGCCGGAGTATCTTCGGAGGCGGGCTCGGCAGAAGCCTTGGTCACGGAAGAAGGCGCAGCGGCGCAAAGGAAAGCTGCCAAGACAAGCATGAGGGGCATGCCTTGGAAATAACCACCCCGACGCCTCCGTCAATAAATCAGGGTCCGCAGATTCCGCAACCGCCGGGAAGTTCTTGGAAAAAGTCGTGTCCTTTATCGTCCACCAAGATGAACGCCGGGAAATCCACGACTTCGATCTTCCACACGGCTTCCATCCCGAGCTCCGGGTAGTCGATGACTTCGATTTTACGGATGTTCTCCTGCGCGAGAATCGCCGCGGGGCCGCCGATCGAACCAAGATAAAAACCGCCATGCGCCTTACAGGCATCCGTGACAGTCTGCCCACGATTGCCCTTGGCGATCATGACGAGCGAACCGCCGTTTTTTTGGAAGAGTTCGACATAGCTGTCCATGCGCCCGGCCGTGGTGGGGCCGAACGAGCCCGACGGCATACCCGCAGGGGTCTTTGCCGGTCCAGCGTAATAGACAGGGTGATCCTTGATGTACTGAGGCAAGCCCTCGCCACGCTCCAAGCGCTCCCGAATCTTCGCGTGCGCGATATCCCGCGCGACGACGAGCGTACCGGTGAGCGCCAGGCGTGTGGTGACGGGATGTCTGCCCAGCTCGGCCCGGATTTCCGCCATCGGCCGGTTCAAATTAATCGCCACGACTTTGGTCGCGTCCGCATGCTTGCGGGCCTCGGCCGGAATGAAGCGGCCAGGATTCGCCTCGAGCTGTTCGATCCAGACTCCATCTTTATCGATCTTGGCTTTGGCATTGCGATCCGCCGAACAGGAGACGGCGAGGCCGATCGGACATGAAGCACCATGGCGTGGCAGGCGCACGACCCGCACATCCAACGCGAACCACTTGCCGCCAAACTGCGCGCCGATGCCGAGCTGATGGGCCACCTTGAGGAGCTCAGCCTCGAGAGCGAGGTCACGGAAAGCCCGACCATGCTCATTTCCCGAAGTCGGCAAGGCATCGTAATAATGGGTCGAGGTGAGCTTGACGGCCTTCATGGTCGCCTCGGCCGAAGTACCTCCGATAACGAAGGCGAGGTGATAGGGCGGACAGGCAGCGGTTCCGAGCGACTTCATCTTCTCGGTCAAGAAGGCGACGAGCGATTTTGGATTCAGGACGGCCTTGGTCTCCTGATAGAGGTAACACTTGTTCGCCGAGCCTCCGCCTTTGGCGACAAAAAGAAATTCGAATTTCGCCCCGGCCGTCGCACTGATATCAATTTGGGCCGGTAAGTTCGTACCGGTGTTCTTCTCCGTATACAAGTCGAGCGGCGCGAGCTGCGAGTAACGTAAGTTGTTTTGCGCGTAAGCCTGATAGACGCCCAACGAAAGGGCCTCAGCATCATCACTTCCGGTCCACACCTGCTGACCTTTTTTCGCCGTGATTGCCGCCGTGCCGGTATCTTGACAGAAAGGCAGCACACCTTTGGCGGCGACTTCTGCGTTGCGCAACATCGCCAAGGCGACCGTTCGGTCGTTATCACTGGCTTCTTTATCCGCGAGAATCGCCGCCACTTGCTGCAAGTGCTCCGTGCGAAGGTAGAAGTTGATATCGTGCAGCGCCTGATTGGCCAAAAGCGTCAAGGCCTCCGGCGCGACCTTCAAGATCGGCTTACCCTCGAATTCTCCCACCGAGACATGTTCCTTGGTGAGCAATCGGTACTGCGTGGTGTCAGGTCCCAGCGGAAAAGGATCCTGATAATGGAAAGCGGAGGCCATCGAAGGCCATCATACGAGGGCACGGGCTCCCCGCAAACGGAAACAGGTCAGGGTCGGGCCGACATCAAAGCCGGTACGCCCAATAAAACGGGGCCACGGTCCGTGACCAAGCTCGTACCTTCCGGCAAGTCGACGGAGACCAAGGCCAGGCCGGTATCTCCAGCTGCGGAACGCACGGTGCCGACGACCTTCCCTTCCAGCGACTTGAGCTCCTGCCCGACCGAAACCAGCCCCGAGACCTTGCGCAGGATGCGACGGAGTGACCCCATCGACTGGATGCGCGCCATGACTTCCTGACCGAGATAACATCCTTTGGTATAACTGACCCAAGCATCGAGGCCACACTCCTGCGGAAATTCATGGGCACCACAATCCGCTGGGACCGATGGCACGCCGGCAGAAATCCGCAATGCATCCAATTCAGCGAACACGCCAACTGTCCACGGCAACTTTACCTCAGCGGGCGCCAGCACCTCCCAAGCGGTTACCCCAAAACGTCGGGTAGAAAACAAACGCCCACCGGTAAGCACTTCGACGGAACCCTCACCCCAGACGACAACGCGCTGCCACTGCGCGGACTCCTCCGTCGCGACGACGTCGTCGGCGATCACGTTCGCCGTGACGATGGCGATTAATTCCGCCGCCGAAAGATGCGGACAGAGTAACAGGAAAGACCCATCAGCCTCCTTCGCGATGACCGTATGCGCGAGCACCCTGCCTTTGCGGTTCAACCAAAGCGCATCAACCAGCGGGGCGTTGCGCAGATCCGCCGAACATTGCCCTTGCAGGAATGCGGCCGCATCTTCGCCCGTGACCCGGACCACCGCGGTGTCAGCTGGGGCAGACTTGAGCGCCATCAGAGCAGCTTCCAAAGCAAGGCCAACCCTTGAAGCACGAGGTTCGCGTAGAAGGCCGCCATGACGTCATCGAGCACGATACCGAAGCCGCTGGGTAATTTTTCCAGCGCCTTGATGCCGAATGGCTTCGTAATATCGAACAATCGAAAGAGCAGAAAGCCAAGCAGGACGAAAAGTAGTCCGGTCTTGGTGCCGCCATGCATCGCCGACCCCATAGGGTTAAAAAGAAACACCAAGGGCATCGCCGCAAATTCGTCGAGGATGACTTCTTGCGGATCTTTCTTGCCGATGAAAGCCGCGGCGACACCACATAGGAAAATCGCGGCCAAGACGACCAGCGCGTCGAAAATTACCTCGTGATACCAGCCTTTGTTATAAGCCAAACGCACGACCAGCGCCCACCAAAGCACGCCCGCCGCTGAACCCCACGTGCCCGGTGCCTTTAATTTTCCTAACGGGCCGAGCGTAGCGACTTGAACGATCACGAGGACAGGCCGGGCAGATGCCGGCGATGACGGATAAGATAATTAAGTCCCGAAATCACCGTGAGGGCCACCGACAACCAGAAGAGCGCCATGATGATGACCTCCCAGCGCTGGTGCCAGGCGGCGGATAGTTTCCAGTGCGTCTCATAAGCCCGCAAGCCGATGAGGTGTCCGATCGCGATGATCTGCAAAAAGGTTTTGATTTTCCCGAGACGCTCCGCCTCGAGCACCTGACCGGAGGCCGCCGCCACCAGCCGCAAGCCGGTGATTAGAAATTCGCGCATCAGGATGAGCACGACCCCGAAGGCGGCCCACAGCGAAGCCGACGGCGACAAGGCCTTCAGCGCACCGGCGTCATCCCATTCGCGCACCGGTAAGCAATCCGTCGCCGCCATCGCCACCAGGAGCCCGAGGATGAAAATCTTGTCGACGAGCGCATCCATCAAGCGCCCGAAATCTGAAACCGCCCCCAGCTTGCGCGCGATCCAGCCGTCGAAAATATCCGTCAAGGCCGCGAAGATGAAGAGTGCCAAGGCCGCACTGGCCCAAACCCCCGCCCAATAAGTCCATAAGGCGATAACGAAGACCGCCGGCAGCCGAGCGGCGGTCAAAAGGTTGGGGAGATGCCGGAGGAAGCGCATGCAGGCTTGCCGTGAGGATGTTCCCGCCCGAGAGTGTGTCGCAACAGGAAAAGATGGCCCGCTCAATCCGTATCGCCGTTTACCCCGGCACTTTCGACCCGATCACCCTCGGCCACCTCGACGTGCTCCGACGTTCCTCGCGTATTTTCGATAAGGTGATTGTGGCCATCGCCCCCAGCGATTCCAAGAATCCGTGGTTCTCGCTTGAGGAGCGCCTCGCCATGGCCCGCGAATCCTGTAAAGGTATCCGCAACGTTCAGGTAAAGCCATTGGAAGGCCTGACCGTCGAATTCGCCCGGCTTCATAAAGCCGCCGCGATCATCCGTGGCCTGCGCAAATTCAGCGATTTTGAGTTCGAATTCGACTTGGCCCACGCCAACCGGCTCATGGCTCCCGAAATCGAAACGGTCATTTTAATGCCCAGTCAGGACCAATTCGTGACTTCCTCGAGTTTCGTGAAGGATATCGCCCGGCATAAGCTTTCCCAGGCCGCCGCCTTCGTCCCGCGCTGCGTCTTACCCCATCTGCGCAAAAGGTTAGCCGAAAGGGCCTAAAAGGGCCTGCCTCCGCTGTTGACCGTGGGGGGTAGTTCTATTTGCTCGGCCCTTCCCCCTTGGCGCTCAGCCCCAAGGGAGCCCTCCTCTCTTTTACCATATATGGACATTAAAATCCAAGAAACTAACCCGACCCGCCGCACCGTCACCGTGACGATTCCAGCCGCCGATGTCGCTACCGCCGAAAAGGAAGTCCTCAAGGGCTTCAAGCGCGAAGCCGCCCTCCCTGGCTTCCGCCCCGGCAAGGCTCCCGAAAGCGCCCTTCGCCTGAAGTACGGCAAGGCCATCGCCGACGAGGTCAGCCAGCGTCTCCTTTCCCAAGGCTATGAACGCATCAGTCAGGAAAAGGGCTTCACGGTCTACACCCTCGCCGACGTCCATCGCGACGACACGACCGCCGCTGGTGCCGACGTAGTCATCCGCTACGAGGTCGACGTGGTCCCTGAATTCAAGACTCCCGATTGGAAGTCCGTCCGCATCCCGGAAGAAGCCGTCGTCGTCACCGAAGCCGACATCGAAGAGCATCTGAAAAAGATCCTCGAACAGCGCGCCCGTTATGAAAAGACGGAAGACGCCGCCATCAAGAGCGACTATGTTCGCATCGCTTACACGGGTACGATCGACGGCAAGGCCGTCACCGAGATCGATGCCGAAGCCAAGTCCTACGGTAGCGCCGAATCCACCTGGGAAGAAGCCGGCGCCGAAGGCGAAGCCGTAGCTGTTCCCGCCATCGCCAAAGCCGTGATCGGTCTCAAGGCCGGCGATACCGCTAAGGCTGAATTCACTTTCCCCGCGACCCATGAACGGGAAGCTTTGCGCGGCAAGACCGTGCATTACGCCATCACGGCCAATGAAGTCCGCCGCAAGACCATGCCGGCCCTCGACGAAACGTTCATCAAGAGCGTCGGCGTCAAAGATGAAGCCGAACTGCGCGATCAACTCCGCAAGGGTATCGAAGGCTCCAAGCAACAGGCCGCCGAAACCGCCCGCCGCGAAAAGGCCGTCGATGCCCTCCTCGCCGGCCAGGACTTCCCCCTCCCGGAGTCCGCCATCAACTCCGTCGCCCAAGGTTTGTTCATGGAATACGCCCAATTACGGATGCGTAACGGCGTAAAGCCCGAGCAACTCGAAACCCAACGCGAAGAGATCCTCACCGAATCTCGTAAGGCCGCCGCCATCCGCGTTCGGGCTCAATTCGTGCTCACCCGCATCGCCGAAGAGGCTAAGATCGAGATCAGCCGCGAAGACCTCAGTGCCGCCATCATGCGCGCCGCTTACACCTCCCAAGTCCCCCCTGAAAAGCTCGTCAAGGACCGCCAACGCTTGAACGAAATCCGTCGGGATACGCTCCTGAACAAGGCCCTCGACCTCGTCCTGGCCGGCGGCAGCGAAGGTAAGGTTGAGAAAGCCTAAAGTTCAGGTATAGTTCCTCTTCACCTCTCCCTCCCATTTATGTCCTACATCATTCCCAACGTAGTTGAACGCGATGCCCGGGGGGAACGCGCGTGGGACATCTACAGCCGGCTCCTGAAGGACCGCATCATCTTCCTCGGCGCTCCGATCTACGACGACGTGGCCAACGCCGTGATCGCGCAGCTGCTTTTCTTGCAGATGGAAGATCCTAAGAAAGATATTTCCATCTATATCAATTCGCCGGGTGGCTCGATTACCGCTGGGATGGCAATCTATGATACGATGAATTTCCTGAGCTGCGATATTAACACTTATTGCGTCGGTCTCTCCGCCAGCATGGCAACCGTGCTCCTCGCCGCCGGCACCAAGGGCAAGCGCCACGCTTTGCCGAATTGCCGCGTGATGATCCACCAACCCAGCGGCGGCGCCACGGGTCAGACTTCCGACATCTCCATCGCGGCCAAAGAAATCCTTCGCTGGCGCGACACTTTGAACCACGTGCTGGCCAAGCATAGCGGCAAGACCGCCGAAGAACTGCAGCGCGATTCTGATCGCGACTTCTACATGACCGCCGAACAGGCCAAGGCCTACGGTCTGGTGGATCACGTCGTCATGCCCAAGCCGGGCCGCGCTTAATCAAGATGGCGAGCGATCGGGCCGAGCATTGCTCCTTCTGCGGNNGAAGGCAAACCGTCCGCCACCGCCGAAGGTCCCGCGCTCCAGGAAGCCCCGCAAAAACCCGCACTGGCTCCGGTCAAACTCATCCCTCCTGCGACCCTGCGCCACGAGCTCGACGCTCATGTCATCGGCCAAGACCACGCCAAGAAAGTCCTCTCCGTCGCCGTCTATAATCACTACAAACGGCTGAACGATCGCCTGGTCCACGCGACGCCTTCTCCCGCCGGCGACTTAGCCGAAGTGGAACTTGATAAGAGCAATGTGCTCCTAATTGGCCCCACTGGCACCGGCAAGACGCTCCTCGCCAAATCCCTGGCCCGCATGCTCGACGTGCCTTTCGCCATCGCCGACGCGACGACCTTGACCGAAGCAGGCTATGTCGGCGACGACGTCGAAACCATCGTGCTCCGCCTCCTGCAGTCGGCCAACATGGATATCGAACGCGCGCAACGCGGCATCATCTTCATCGACGAGATCGACAAGATTGGCCGTAAGTCCGACTCGGCTTCCATCACGCGCGACGTCTCGGGCGAAGGCGTCCAACAAGCCCTCCTCAAGCTCCTTGAAGGAACCATCTGCAACGTACCTCCCGCCGGCGGACGCAAACATCCCGAGCAGCAGTGCATCCGCGTCGACACGAGTGATATTCTTTTTATCTGCGGCGGCGCCTTCGCCGGTCTGGATCGCATCATCGCCCGTCGTGCCGGCGCCAAATCTCTCGGTTTCATCGCTCCGCAAAACGATAAGCCTGCGCTCTCGGCCGAAGAAATTATCGCCGGCCTCCAGCCCGAAGATCTTTTCTCTTTCGGCATGATCCCCGAATTCGTCGGCCGCCTTCCGGTGATCTCCGTCCTCGAGCCGCTTGATCGCACCGCTTTGATTCGCATTTTGACCGAGCCACGTAACGCGGCGACCAAGCAGTATCGCAAACTTTTCGCGCTCTCCGGCATGACGCTCGAGTTTTCCAAAGACTCGCTCGAAGCCGCCGCCGACAAGGCCCTCGCGCTGGGCACCGGCGCCCGCGGCCTGCGCTCCGTGCTCGAAGGCGTGCTCCTCGAGGTGATGTACACGCTGCCCGAAGCCGTAGCTGGTTCTAAATTTACGGTGACCGGCGAAGCTATCCGCGGCGAAAAACCCGTAACTGTCACGGCGCCTAAATCCCGCAAGTCAGCCTAATCTTATGTTCGTCTATCCGGCCATCGACATTCGCGGCGGACGCTGCGTCCGACTCAGCCAAGGTCGTGATGACGCCCGGACCAATTACTACGAAGACCCGGTCGAGCCGGCCGTGCAGTTCACGCAAGCCGGCGCGGAGTGGATCCACGTCGTCGATCTCGATGGTGCCTTCGGCGGCGCCCCGCTCAATCTTGCCATTCTCCGTCGCATCGCCGCCCTTGGTCCGAAAATCCAATTCGGCGGCGGGATGCGCGAACGCTCCCTCGCGGAGTCAGCTTTCGAAGCCGGCGCCAGTCGCGTCGTCATCGGCACCCGGGCTGCCACCGATCCGGCTTTCCTCCGCGAGATGGCCAAAGCGCACGGCCCTCGCCTCGCCGTCGGCATCGACGCCAAAGATGGTCTGGTCGCCGTCAAGGGCTGGACGGCCGTGACCGCGCTCAAGGCCACCGAGTTCGCCCAAGAAGCCGGCAACTTGGGCGTCTCCACCGTGATTTATACCGATATCGCAACCGACGGAATGCTGACCGGACCGAACTGGAAATCCCTCGAAGAAGTTCTCCAAGCCTGCCCTTGTGGCGTCATCGCCTCGGGCGGAGTGGCGGGAGTTGAAGACGTCGCCCGCCTGGCCGCACTTTCAAAGGCTTACCCGAACCTCGTCGGCGCAATCGTCGGGAAAGCCCTCTATGAAGGCCGCTGCGATGTGGCAGGTCTTCTTCAGGCCGCCAAAGTCCGTTAAAATTGGTTAAAAACAGGCGTTAATCCCACCCAAGCCCCTTTCCGAGGCTTGCCAATAAGTGCCCGACTACCACTATTCCCTACTCTTATGGCCCTGACCCGCACCCTTCTTGCACTCCTTGCTATCGGCACCTCACTTGTGGCCGCCGAAGCACCAGGCTCCGAAAGCCTCAAGGCCGAAGACGTCATCGCCAAGGTCCGTGGCGCCATCGCCAAGGAGCCTAAATTCCTCGAGCGTATCAAGGGCCTACACTTCGAAGCCAAATCTGCCGACCAAGACGGCAAACCCAGTGGTTACGTGATCCTCCAGATCGTCCCCCCTTTCAATCGCCGCCAAATCAACTACACGGCCGACTACTCCACCGAGGTCACCAATTGCAGCAATGGCCTGGAAGGCTGGACGACCAAGCGCGAAGTCCGCCAAGGCGGCCGTGCGGAAATGGGCGTCATCGGTTTTGCCGAAGTCGCACGCATGAAGGACATGGCGATCAATGATCTCACGTTCTTCGCCGCCCCCGAAGCCGGCACGGGTACCGTCACTTTCAAAGGCCAGAACGAAATCAACGGCCGTAAGGTCAATAGCCTGCAATATACCTATAAGACGGGTTACAATCTGATCCGTCACTTCGACGTCCAGACCAACCTGCTGGCCGCCACCGACTACATCGACCCTAAGGGCGAAGCCCTCCGTCAACAAGTCGACGACACGCAATGGATCGAAGGCGTGGCTTTCGCCAAGAAGGAAAGTGTTTTTGTCGCTGGTAAAAAGGTCGCGGAAATCACTTACGAGAAAGTCCTGATCAATCCGGAAGTCAGCGACTCGTCGTTTGCCTTCCCTCAGCGCTAAAGCGATGCCGGTCCTTAGGGCCAGCGATAAGGATTTCAAAAGCCGCTTAAAAGCCTTCATCGGCTCAGGCGAGGCCGCTCCCGACATCAAGACGGCGGTTGAACAGATCATCGCCGACGTGAAGGTGCGCGGCGACGTCGCCGTGCTCTACCACACGGCCAAGTTCGATCACGCCAAGCTGACGGTCCGCCAGATTCGCGTCCCGCTCGAACACCTCGAAAAGGCTGTCGCCAACCTCGACCCCGCTAAGCGCAAAGCTTTCGAGGAAGCCACCCGCTGCATCGAAGAATTCCACGAGCGTACGCTGCCTAAAGGCTGGACGGCCAAGAATCCGCACGGTGCGATGGTCGGCGAACGCCACCACCCGATTCGCCGTTGCGGTCTTTATATTCCCGGCGGTCAAGTTCCTCTGGTCTCGACGGTACTCATGACGGCCATCCCCGCCAAGGTCGCTGGCGTGCCCTCGATCTGCGCCTGCACGCCTCCGCAACCGGACGGCAAGATCAACCCGGACATTCTCGCCGCACTTTACCTGAGCGGCGTCAAAGAGGTCTACGCCATGGGCGGAGTCCAAGCCATCGCCTCGATGGCGCTCGGCACCGAAAGCGTGGCTCCCGTCGATAAGGTCTTCGGTCCCGGTAATGCTTATGTGACCGAGGCCAAACGCCAACTTTTCGGCGTCGTCGGCATCGATCTCCTCCCCGGCCCGAGCGAGGTGATGATCATCGCCGACAGTTCGGCCCGCGCCGACTTCGTGGCCGCCGACCTCTGCGCCCAAGCCGAACACGGCAGCGGCAAAGAAAAACTCTACTTGGTCTGCGATGACGAAAATTTCGCCGAACGCTGCCTCTCCGAAGCGCGCACGCAGGCGACGTCGCTGACGCATGGCGACAAAATCCGCAAAGCCCTCGAGCTGATGGTCTGCGTCGTGCTCGTCAATAAAATCGAAGAGGCCGCCGAGGTCGCCAATCTCGTCGCCCCCGAACACCTCGAGCTAATGGTGGCCGAAGAGAAATTGGAAAAAATTTCCAAACTCATCACAACCGCCGGCGCCCTGCTCCTCGGTCAAGATACGCCCACGGTGCTCGGCGATTTCACCGCCGGCCCCAGCCACACGCTGCCCACCGGCGGCACGGGTCGCTTCTTCAGCGGCCTGCGCGTCTCCGACTTCTTACGCCGCACCAGTCTGGTCCAATACGACAAGGCTTCTTTGAAGAAAGCGGCGGCCGTGGTCGATGCTTTCGCCAAGATGGAACGCCTCGACGCCCACGGTCGCTCCCTCAAGTTGCGCCTGGATTCGAAAGGTTAATCCCGCAAGGCCTGCATGACGGCGGCGTGCAACTTCGGCGCCGCGGCGATGACATTTCCGGTGTTCAAAGGATTACCGCCCCGCCAATCCGTGACGACCGCGCCCGCGCCGCGTAAAATCGGCAGGACAGGGATAAGGTCCCACGGATTCATAATCGGGTCGGCCATCACGTGCGCCCGGCCCGAGGCCACCAGGAGGTGACCGTAACCGTCGCCCCACGTCCGCACGTGCGCCACGGAATCAGCCAAGCGATTCCAGCGGACATCTTTGTGCAGGCGTCGGATATTATCCAAATCTGTCGAGACGACCACGGCCTC
>DKND01000081.1:0-1363 GCA_002470605.1 Opitutia bacterium UBA7397 | reverse complement strand
TTTGCCTTGGTACTGCAAGCCGATGAGGGTCACGTAAAGCGGCACGCGTGAAAGAAATGATTTCGTGCCATCGATGGGATCGAGCACCCAACAGTATTCGGCCCCGACATTATCCGCGCCAAATTCTTCGCCAAGGATACCGTGATCCGGATAGGTCTGCTTGATCGCCGCTCGCATGAGGCGCTCGGCTTCCTTGTCCGCCACGGTGACGGGCGTGCCGTCCGGTTTGATCTCTACTTCAGTCAAGGCCCGCGCATGGGCCGCGGTGAGCACGGCACGGGCAATATCCGCCAGCGACTCGGCAAAGGCGATGAGCTCATCTCGGCGGGCTTCCGGCAACATGACCAAGGGGTAAACCGACCGACGCCCGCCTCCAAGCGAAAAGCCCCGTGCACGCTTGAACCAGCCCCGATATTGCCGACACTGCGACCATGCGGACCCTCCCCTGGCTCCTCGGCCTGCTCAGCCTCCTCGCTCCGCTCCCGGCCGCGGAGATGTGCCGCCTCGAAGTGATCGAACGGGGCACCGACTGGCCCGTGCCCGGCGTCGAGCTACGCACCATCCACGGCGTGCGCTTTGTTTCTGATAACGCAGGGGTGATTGCGCTAGACCTTCCCGAACTGATGGATCGGGAAGTCTGGTTCGAGGTGATCGGCCAAGGCTACGGCGTAAAGGCCGACGGGTTCGGCTACCGCGGCGTCCGCCTCCGGCCCACCCCCGGCAAATCCCTTAAGGTCTCCGTGGAACGCACCATCGTCGCCCGCCGACTGGGCCGCCTAACCGGCGCGGGCCTCTTCGCAGAATCCCAAAAACTCGGCGAGCAACTGGACTGGAAGGAAAGCGGCATACTCGGTTCCGACAGCGTGGTAACGGCGGAACTCGGCGGTAAACAGCTCTGGTTCTGGGGCGACACGAATCTCCCACACTATCCGCTGGGCATCTTCAACGTGTCGGGCGCGAGGACGGATAATTTCCAACCACCCGCCCGCCCGCACCTGCGCTTACCTTATAAATATTTCACGGCCCGTAAATCCGGCCAAGAAGAGGAACGCCCGCGCGGCACAGCCCAGGTGCCCGGCGAAGGTCCGACTTGGCTCTGGGGCCTGACGACGCTGCCCGACGCCAAGGGCACGCCGCACCTAGTCGGCTCCGCGGTAAAAGTAAAAGGGGTGATGCACGCCTACCGCTGGGACCTCGTCGAATGGAATCCGCACGAGGAGATGTTCCGTCCGCTTTCAACGATCTGGACGGAGACGACCGCGCAACCGAAAGCCCCGCCGGTACCCGAAGGACATGCGGTGCCTTGGACCGATCCCGAGGGTCACAAGTGGATTCTGTTCTGTAATCCGTTCCCGTTCCTGCG
>DKND01000018.1 GCA_002470605.1 Opitutia bacterium UBA7397 | reverse complement strand
GCGGATAAATTCAGCCAAGCCATCGAATGCGAGACGGAGTTTCTCGGCCGCTATCGCGATGTCCGCGATACCGAATTCAAAAGAGTCGATGTGCTTGAAGTTAAACGCGAAACGGCCCTATCCGGTAACATGATGGTTGAGGTGGACCAGCAGATTAAGACGGCCGAAAAACTGGAGAAACTGAACCAGTGGGAGCCTGCATCCCGGGGCTGGAAGGATGCCATCGTCGCCTTCAACCAACTTTTAGTAGAATTTCCCAAAAGCCGTCACGCCGATCGGACCCGTGAAGCGAAACTGATCGTGAGGATGAATTTCGCCCGAGCCCACGACCAGGTCACGGCGGTCTATCAAGGTGTCGAGCAACTGCATCAGCAACTTCAAGGCCGCCATGCGCTTGCCGCCGCCCAACTTGCGACGACGCATTTAGCCGCCGCACGCAAATTAGCGGAGGACAACACCGGGGTGTTCTTGCCCGACGACCTTACGCGGCAAGAGCTGGAGTTTATCGTAGATCGAGAAGCTACGCTCCGGGCGCTTCTCGCTTCCATTGACACGGCTTTAGTGCCGCTCCCAGCCCCTTTTGCCCGCTCTAAGATTTATCGCCAAGAGGTTTCGCAGGGGCTTTATACCTCCTTGATGGGCGCCAATCCTAGCGCCCTTCAGCGCGAAGCCCATCCCGTCGAGTCAGTCTCGTATGCCGATGCCCAAATATTTTGCCAGAAGTTAGGCTGGGCCTTGGGCGCCAAGGTAAGATTACCATCTTTGGACGAATTCCGCGCGGCTGCTGGCGACGTGAGCAAGCTTCCCGCAGGGAGTCAGGCATGGACGTTTGAAAATACCGACGGGGTGAATACGCGACCCGTGGCGACCTCGCAGCCTAACGCCTTGGGCCTTTACGATATTTTGGGGAATGTCGAAGAATGGACAGATAACGAAACCGTCGCCGGCCTGGGGCAGGTCGTCGGGGGTAGTGTGACTTCTCCCGCCGCGCCAGGGTTGCTTGTAAGGAGCGTCAACAAAAGAGAAAAAAGGCGGACACTTGGATTCCGCATAATCGTTGATTAATATTATAACCCGAAACATATTTAAAGCCTAGAGTTACCCCATGCCGAAGCCCGTCAGTCATATACAAAGAGTTAGCTTTTTTTCCGCGACTTATGGAGCCCTCGCTGCCCTTTGCTTGTGGTTTGCTTACGAGTTACGCTTCGGCGGCTTTGTGGCTGGGAACCTGATTGACGCCAAGATCGCTGATCAATTCCTCAATATCCAGCGTCCGTTGACTTTGCTCTGGGTCGTGCCGCTTAAAATAACCGCCGTGGGCTTGGTAGGTCAATTTCGCGGGGTCTTTTATTATTTCCGCCTGCCGGACGCTCTCCGGCTGATGCTCGGGCTCGTTGCGACTTCGGTAGTCATATTTCTCGTCAGCACTTTCATTGGGGGAGTCGACCAATTCCACGTCTGGAGACTCCCTAATGGTGTTATTCTTACGGACTTCAATATTTCACTGGTTGTTTTTGTCGGCTTCCGCGTCGTTATTCGTGCCTTGCGGGAACGATTTTGGGGGAAAGATAAAGCCGCGCGCGGCACCTTGGAGCGTGTGGCGATCGTTGGTGCGGGGCAGACGGGTGCAGAATTAGTCGCCAATCTCTTAGCTCGTCGCGGGCACGGGATTTTACCGGTCTGTTTCCTGGATGATAATATAGAAAAGCGCGGACTCGATGTCCATGGTCTTAGGGTCATCGGCACTCCGGACATGATTCCCGAATTGAACGAAAAACTGGGAGTCACCGAGCTTGTTTTGGCCTTGCCGATATCCAGCGTGAAGAGGATCCGGGAGATTAGCACCTTGGCCGCCGCCCATAATTTACGCGTCCTGACGATACCCTCGTTTACGGAGCTGGCAGGGGGAAAAGTAAGAGCCACCGACCTTCGGCCGGTTTCCGTCGAAGATTTATTGGGTCGTGAGGTTGCTAGTTTGGATAATGCCGCGATCGCCGCGATAATTGAGAGACGAACTGTTTTAGTGACCGGTGCTGGAGGAAGCATCGGCCGCGAAATCTGTCACCAGATTTCAACCCGTGGGCCCGCTCGCTTGATCCTCGTTGATCAATGCGAGGTTCTTCTATTTCAAATCGAGCAAGAACTGATCGAAAAAGGATTAGGGACAATCATCACCCCGCTCATCGGAGATGTCACCGACGCTTCCAGAATGCGGGAAATCTTCCAGCGTTATCGCCCGGTCTTGGTCTTGCATGCCGCCGCGCACAAGCATGTACCCATGATGGAATCCCAGCCTGGCGAGGCCTTGAAGAATAACGTGCTCGGAACCGCCATGGTAGCCGAGCTGGCCTCCGAATTTAAAGCGGAACAATTTGTGCTGATTTCTTCGGATAAGGCCGTTAACCCTACCAACGTGATGGGCGCGACGAAACGATTGGCGGAAATGATCGTGCAGGCGACGCAGGCGCGCCCGGGGAATAGCACAAAATTTTGCGCTGTCCGGTTCGGCAATGTTCTCGGTTCATCTGGCTCCGTTATCCCGCTATTTAAAAAACAGATCTTGGCAGGCGGCCCCGTTACGTTGACGCATCCCGACGTTCAGCGTTATTTCATGACCATCCCAGAAGCGGTCGGGTTGGTCTTGCAATGTGCGACCTTAGGGCAAACCGGAGAAATTCTCGTGTTAGAAATGGGCAAACCATTAAAAATCGCCGATGTGGCCCGACAGTTGATCGAGCTCAGCGGCTTCCGCCCAGATATCGACATCGAGATCAAGATTGTCGGCCTCCGTCCGGGCGAAAAATTAGTGGAAGAGCTGCAGCACGATGGGGAGTCCTATCAGCCCACATCCCACCCGCGGATTTACCGATTCATCACCCCTCCCGCATCTTATGCCCGTTTCGCCGAGGTGGTAGACGGGGTGCAGCGGTTATTGGGCCAAGAACGAAATGTGTGTAAGCAGGGCATAAAGGTGCTCGTCCCCGAATACGTTCCCTACATGGAATAGATTTTAAGGTTCTGGCTTCACAGATGAGCCGAGAGTCGCACGCTAAAGGCATGGCTCGCTCATCTACTTCCAGCCCGCAGGTGGGCATCATCATGGGTTCGCAGTCCGACTGGGAGACGATGGTCAACGCGGCCGATACGCTCAAACTCCTCGGAATACCTTTTGAAGCCGAAGTGGTGAGCGCCCATCGGACGCCGATGAAGC
>DKND01000043.1:185-3803 GCA_002470605.1 Opitutia bacterium UBA7397 | reverse complement strand
TTGCTATCTGCGCCGCGGCCTTTTTCGCGAACCTACTCTTTAGTGTCACCAACATCCGGGCCGACTTCACCCAAGACCACACCTTCACGCTCTCGCCAGGCTCGCGCCGCATCATCGCCCGCCTCGATGAGCCGGTGACGCTGGAGTTCTTTGCCAGCCGCTCCGACGTCAAGCTCCGGCCTTACCTGGAAAGTTATTCCCGCCGAATCGAAACGCTCTTAAGAGAATACGTCGCCCATTCCGGCGGAAAGATTAAGTTGGTCATCACTGATCCGCGACCCGACACCAAGGAAGAACAGCGTGCCCAGCGGCAAAGCCTCGGCGCCATGCGCGCCGCCCAAGGTAGCGCCTACCTCGGCCTCACCGCCCAACAGGCCGACACGGTAAAAGCCATTCCGGTCCTTGATCCGAGTCGTGAAAAGTTCCTGGAGTTCGACCTATCCAAGCTCATCGCTTCCGTTGCCCGCCTTGAAAAGCCTAAGCTCGCGATCATCAGCTCGCTGGCGATTACGAATCAGGCGCCCCAAGGTGAACAGCAACAACCCGGCCCCGCTGATTTCCTCATCGCCGAACTCGGGCAGACCTTCGAAGTCATCACGCTGAGCAACCAAGCCACCGAACTGCCGAAGGACACGGCGGTGATCGCGCTGATCCACCCCAACCACCTCGCCGAAAAACTTTCGTATGCGGTCGACCAGTTCCTCCTCAACGGCGGTCCGGTCTTCGCCGCCGTCGACCCGCTCTCGCGCTTCCAAAAATTCCAACAGGGCGGCATGCCCTTCATGATGGCTCCGATGGCGCTTGGCGCCTCGAGCGATCCGCTGCTTCTGCGCGGCTGGGGCATCAACGTCGACATCGACGCCGTTATCGGCGACGCCAGCAACTCGGTCGCGATTCGCGGCTCACGCGGCGAACCTGTCCAATACCAACCTGCCTTCTCCGTTACGGGTGATGCTTTTGCCAAAGACTCGCCGCTCACCAGCGATCTCCACGAGATCGCCTTCATGGAGCCCGGCGATATTTCGCTAATCTCGGGCGCCGAAAAACGCCTGACCTTAGTTCCTCTTATTACACTCAACAGCCCAGGCGCGGGAGTCATCGGCACCGCCGTGGCCAATGCCGGTCCTTTTGAAAAAGTCGCCCTCGGCTTTAAGCCGGACGGCAAATCACATGTGCTCGTGGCTTCCATCACCGGTACGTTCACCTCGGCCTACCCCAAGGGTGCCCCGGCCGAACCCCCGGCCGCACCTGACGCCCCCAAGCCAGCCACGCCTCCCGTGGCAGCCCCAGCCGCCCCGCACCTGACCGAGTCCAAGAAACCCGGTCGTCTTATGGTCGTCGCCGATTCCGACTTCATGCTCGATCCGTTCACCGTACGCCAACGGCAGGCCTCCGGCCAAGTCGCCATGGAAGCAATCAACGATAATCTGGCCTTCGTCTTGAGCGCGCTCGAAACCTTAGGTGGAAGCGACGAACTCGTCTCGCTCCGCTCCAAGGGCACGTCGATTCGCCCATTCAAGCGCGTGGTCGCCCTCGAACGCGAAGCCCAGGTGCGCTACCAAGCCAAGCTGGATGAAATCGAAAAGCGCCTGGAAGACGCCAACGGCAAGATCGCCGAAATCTCCAAACGCTCGGGCGCCGATAATTCCAAAGGGCTGATCATCACCCCCGAGATGCAACGTGAAATCGAGAAGTTCCAGGCTGAAGCTGAAAAGCTCACCGATGAACGTCGCGTCATTCGCCGCGGCTTGAGCGAAGATGTCAATTCCCTCGGCCGTCGCCTCCAGGTGATCAACCTGCTCGCCGGTCCCGCCATCGCCGCGCTCTTCGGACTGCTCTACGCCCTCGCTCGTCGTCGTAAAATCGCCTAATCGCCATGCGTCATAAAAAACTCCTGCTCACCACTGTCCTGATCGGCTTCATCGCCTTGGCGGCCGTTTACCTTAAGCGCGAGCAGCCTGCGTCCGCCGCCGCTAAGTCGGCTCTAGTCGACCCGGCCATCTTAAACGGGATGCAATCGCTCGTCCTTAAGGCCAACGGAAAGATCACGACGATCGAAAAATCATCCTCCGGCACCTGGGTCGTCAAAGAAAAGTTCGGCCTTAACGTCGACGTCGAAAACCGTCTGAAGCCCCTGCTGCTATCGTTACAGAAGGCTGAAAACTTCGGGTTGCTTACAGTGAACGCCAAACGCATCGAAAAACTTAACCTCGGCGACTCCTCCTTGTCGCTCACGTCGGCGGACGGAAAATCCTTCAGCGCTGATTTCGGTAAAACGACTGACGATGGCCTCGGCCAAGCCGCCCGCCTGCAAGGCGACCCTAAAGCGATCCGCACCAGCTTCAACGAACACTTCGAGTCCGATGCTTTTGCTTGGGTCGACCCCGTGTTGCTCACGACCAAGGCCGATGAAATCAAAACCATCAGCCTGATTTATGCCGACGGAAAAATGAACTTCTCCCGGCCGGCCAAAGGTCAGCCGTTCGGCGGCCCGGCGCTTGAAGACATGACCAGCACACTGGCACTCATCCGCATCAGCGACGCAGTTGCTAAAGGCGATAAAGAGGCAACGGCCGCTTTCGCCAAATCATGGCAGGTAAAACTCGAGCTCTTCGATGGCACTTCCGCGACCGTTACTTTCGCGAAAGTCGCCGGCGCGACTCCGAACGATCAAGGTAAGCTCTACCTGCGCGTGAAGCATTCCGACCCTAAGCATCCGGTTAATCTGACTTCCCAAAAAGCAGAGTTCCTCGCGCCGACCTGGTTGGCCGAACAAATCCCCTCGACGCTCGCCGATCTTAAAAAATCCCTGGCGCCACCCGCGCCCCCCAGCGACGCCCCGCCCGCCAACATCCCAGCCCTGCCACCTGGGCTGATTCCGGCCGCTAAATAAGCATCGTCGAAACAAAAGCCCTTGCCTCCAGAGGTAAGGGCTTTTTCGTGTCTACTTCAGATGGCCATCGCCGAAACCCAATCCCTTCAGACTTACCTGCCCGTCCTCGTGCAGATCATCTTGGGCATTTCCGTCCCGGCGATCATCCTCATCGCCAGCCACGTCTTCGGCCAACGCGCCAAAGGCAATTACATCAAGGACAAGGCCTACGAATGCGGCCTACCGATGGAAGGAAAGCCCCACCCTCGCTTTGCGGTGAAGTTCTACGTGACCGCGATGCTCTTCATCCTCTTCGACATCGAAGTCGTCTTCTTGGTGCCCTGGGCGCTGGTCTACCGGGAATTTCTCGCCGCTGGCATCGCCATCACCGCCGCCACCGCGGTCTTCCTTGGCGTCCTGGTGCTTGGCCTCGTCTACGAGTTCAAGCGCGGCGCGCTGGAGTGGGAGAAGTAAGCTCCTTCCTGCCATTCCCCACGAAAAGGGCGCCCACTCGGGCGCCTTTTTTATTGGGCCCGCTTGCCCTTGAGGTGCTGATCGAAGAAGGCGGTGACCAGCGGACGCAGGTCGCGCTGCTTAGGCTGGAGGTCAAAAGAGTGCGGCGCCTCAGGAATGACTTCGAGCACGCAACGAGCACCCTGCTCCTTGGCGATGCGAATGAACGTTTCACTCTGGCTCAGCGGGACGGTCTCGTCCGCCGTCCCGTGCACCAGGAGCAGGGGTGGATC
>DKND01000043.1:0-161 GCA_002470605.1 Opitutia bacterium UBA7397 | reverse complement strand
CGGGTCTTCGCGAACATCTTCATGTCGTGGTAGTTCATGAGATCAACGGCACCATAAAAACCAACCGCACAAGCCACCTTCGCCGAGACGTCCTGATAAGGCTCGCCCTTGATCGCGTCGAAGCCATCCGCCGGACCGGTCGTGGCGAGCATCATGGCGAG
>DKND01000032.1 GCA_002470605.1 Opitutia bacterium UBA7397 | reverse complement strand
CGACTGTTCCGGAATTACCCGCGAAACCGGTGCGGGTTAAATAGAGTTTAAGCCTGCGTTTCAGGGGTTAATGCTAAATTACGGTTTAAACTCGGGCACAAGGCGTTGACTCTCTTCGTGGGTGCTTTTTAAGAGAGCCTGTCGGCGACATTCCCCCTTCGTCGCTACTTCCCCTTTATGTCTTCCCGGTTCTCTCCCTTTCTGGCCTTTCTGGCTTCGCTACTTTTTGGGGGATTGGCCGGCTGTGTTGATTTCACCGCGCGCCCACTTTCAGCCGAAACCGGACTCAAAGATTTTTCCCAACGAAAATTGAACAGCCCGAAACTGTTGGAATTCCTTCAACAGCAGGGTGTCAAGTCGCCCGCCGCGGATGGTGTTTGGGATTTTCCGACTCTCGCATTGGTCGCTTATTACTACCACCCCGACGTAGATCTGGCGCGAGCCCAATTTGCGGCGGTGCAAGGCGCCAGCGTTTCGGCTGGAGAGCGGCTTAATCCAACTTTAGCACTTTCTCCGGGCTATAATTCGACGGTCGGGCCACCTTGGATTTATGGCGTGACGCTTGACTTGACGTGGGAGACCGCAGGGAAGCGCGGCTATCGTCAGGCACAGGCCGCTCATCTCACTGAAGCCGCGCAACTGAATCTCGCGGCCACGGCCTGGCAGGTCCGGGGTCGGGTGCGCAAGGCTTTGCTTGCGCTCCATGCTTCCGGCGAATCGATCACCTTGCTTAAAAAGCTATCAACAACCCAGGGCGAAGCATTCCGACTCTTGGAACTCCAGCATAAGGCCGGGGCGATTTCGGCTTATGAGGTCACCCAGGCCAGGGCCAGCCTCAATCAGTCGCGCTTCGCGCTGCAGGACGCCGAGAATCTAAATGTGACCGCCCGGATGCAATTAGCGGAAGCAATCGGCGTTACGCCGGCTGCTTTGATCGGAGTCAAATTCAACCTTACCGAGTTTAAAAAAATACCGACCGCCGTGCCGACGGTCGCGGCACAGCGTCAAGCACTCCTCCATCGCGCGGACATCCTTGGCGGCTTGGCAGAATATGCCGCCGCCCAATCCGCGCTCCAACTTGCCATCGCCAAGCAATACCCCGACGTACACTTCAGCCCCGGATGGCAGATGGATCAGACTGATAATAAATGGTCATTAGGTCTGGGTTTCGACCTGCCGCTATTTAACCGCAATCAAGGTGGCATCGCTGAAGCCGAGGCGAATCGGTCAGCAGCAGCAGCCAAATTCAATGCCTTGCAGGCCCGTGTCATTTCCGATGTTGCTCAGGCGATTGCCAATTATCGGGGCACCTTGCGGAAGACTGCCGCCGCTCAGTCTCTCAATCATGATATCGCGACGCAATTCAGTACGGCGGAAGCCTTGCTCGCCGCCGGCGAAATTTCCCGCGTGGAGTTGGCGCTACGTCAGCAGGAGCTGACGACCGTCGCCTTGGCGCAGGCCGAGGCCCTGAATCAGGCGCAGCAGGCACTTGGCGCGCTTGATGAGATGCTTCAGGCACCAGGTGGCATCGAAGCCGCGCTGGCTGCGACCAACCGTTGATCTTTACCCGACTTAACTATGAAATCTTCACCCAAATTCACCCTGGCTTTCCGGCTCCTGCCGGTGCTTTGCCTGATGCTTGCCTGCAAGCCCGCCGAGCATGAGGAAGAGGCTAAGCCTGTCACCGAGGTCCCCGTGCAAGCGGGAAAGGTCGTGAAGGCTAAGCTGCGCTCGTATGTCGATGCTTATGGTTATGTTGAGCCCGCGGTCGCCGGGGGCGGTAAGGCCGCTGGTGCGGCTCGGTTAGCTGCTCCGGCGGCTGGTATCGTTCTCGCGGTGCCCGTGCGCGAAGGCGACAAGGTCGAAGTCGGAACGGTGGTCGTTCGCTTGGATGACCGGCAAGCTCAGGCGAGTGTCCGCCTGGCCGAACAGCAACTTGAGCGTCAGAAGAAACTTTTCGCCGCTGAGGGCACTTCGATTAAGGCCTTGCAGGAAGCTGGCCAGCAACTCGCCGTCGCCCAGGCGCAATTGGCCGCCGTCCAGCTGACGTCTCCGCTCGCCGGCCTGGTGTCACGCATCAACGTCCATCCTGGACAGGCGGTTGACTTGACGACTGTCGTAGCCGAAATCGTCGATCCGACCCGCTTGGTTGTCACTCTGTCAGTGCCCGCCGAAGAAGCCGCCCATCTTCAGGTCGGCCAGATGGCATTTCTTTTTGTCCACGATGAAGCCAAGGCGGATGCCCAGGGCGCGGTCACTTTTGTCAGTCCTCAGGTCGATCCTACCAGCGGCACAGTGCTGGTTCGGCTTTCGGTGCCAGGCAGCTCGGGTTTACGCCAAGGTGAATTTACGCATGCCAAGGTGGTGCAGGCGTCGCATGCTGACGTGCTCGCGGTACCTCTCGCGGCAGTTTATACCGATGGGGAAGGGGTGAGTACGCTTTCGGTCATCGAGGCAAATGTCGCCAAACAAATGGTCGTCAAGGTTGGCTTGCGTGAAGGCGACTTGATTGAAATATCCGCCGCCGGCCTGGCCGAAGGTGCGACGGTGGTGACGGTAGGCTCTTATGGCTTACCCAAAGAGACCAAGGTGCTGGTGCTTAATCCGGTTAAATAAAAACGATGAGCACGACGCCTGCCTCGAATCCGAAAAATCCAGACGACTCAGGGATGGGGGCTTTTGCGCTCCGTCATCGTCTGGCGATCATTTTCATCACCGTCGCGATTTGTTTAGGCGGAGCTTATGCCGCCTTGCGCATGCCTTCGTCGGTCTTTCCCGAGACGCAATTCCCGCGCTGCGTCGTCTTGATTGATAGCGGCGTCATGCCGGCCGACGAGATGATGGCCACCGTCACGCGTCCTCTGGAGGAGGCGATGAAAGACATCCCCGGAGTCGTCCAGGTGCGTTCCGCGACCGGTCGCGGCAGCGCCGAAGTGAATGTTTTCTTCAATTGGCAGGCGGATATGGTGCAGAGTGAGCTTTATGTGCTGAATCGCGTGGCTCAGTTAAAGTCTGCTTTGCCGGCCGGAAGTAAGACCAACGTCTGGCGCCTGACTTTCAACGCCTTCCCCGTGATGGGCGTCAGCCTAACCAGCCCGACCCAAGATCTGACGACTTTGTGGGAGACGGCCCAATATGATTTAAAGCCACGTTTCTTGAGAATTCCGGGCGTCGCGCGCGTGGATTTGGTCGGCGGACGTGCTCCGGAATATCGCGTGGTGGTCGATCCATCCAAGTTGGCGGCCGCCGGCCTCGTTTTATCCGATATCACCTCCGCTTTGGAGAAAAACACGTCCGTGGCCTCGGCAGGCTTACATGCCGAGAACTATACGCTCTACCTCGCTTTGGTGGATGGACGCGTGCGGACTCCGGAGGAAATCGCCGAGTTGGTGGTGCGAATGCACGGCAATCAGCCCGTTCGCATTCGGGATTTTGCTCAAGTCGAACGCGGTCCCGAACCAATCTTTAACGTGGTCAACGCGCAGGGTCGCGATGCGGTGCTCTTGAATATCCGGGCCCAGCCGCGCGGGAGCAGCGTCTTGCAGATCGCCGCTGACGTCAAAGCCCAGTTGACGGAGATGCGACGTCATCTTCCTGCTGATACCGAGGTTTCGTTCTATTACGATCAATCGATTTTGGTCCACGATTCGGTCGATAGCGTCTGGGAAGCGATCATCATCGGCCTGCTTTTCGCCGTCGTGATTCTTTACCTGTTCCTGCGAAATTGGGGCAGCGTCCTGACCGCCATCGTCGTGATTCCGGTTTCCGTGCTGGCGACCGTCTTGGTGATGCTCGTCGCCAAGCTGACATTCAATTTGATGACCTTGGGTGGCATCGCTGCCGCCATTGGTCTGATCATCGACGACGCCATCGTCGTCGTTGAAGCCGTTTCGGCCCGCGTGGCACGCGGAGAAGGGGTGCTGGGTTCGATCCGTGGTGCCATGGGCGAGATGATTCGTCCGCTCATCGGTTCGACGCTGACGCCGGTCGTCGTCTTCATCCCACTTGCTTTCCTGGATGGAGTCCCCGGAGTTTTCTTCGGCTCGCTCGCCTTGACGATGGTTGTCGCTTTGCTGACTTCGCTGCTCCTCGCCATCACCCTGACGCCGGCTTTGGCTTCGCTCTTTGTCCGCGATACCGCCCGCCCGGCCCAGGAGACGCCGGATGAACAGGGCGGCCCTTGGATGCGTATTCTTTCAGGAATTTTTGCCCGTCTGCTCGGGATGGCCTTGCGTCGCCGTGCTTTGACCCTCTTCGCCTGCGGGTTAGTCGCTCTCGGTGGCATCTTGGTTTATCAGCGGCTGCCCAGCGAATTCATGCCCGAGATGGATGAAGGGGGTTTCGTCATCGATTGCGTGACGCCATGGGGAACGAGCCTCGCCGAGACCGATCGCATCATGCGACAGGCCGAGGCGATCTTGCGGGCGACGCCAGAAGTCGAAGGTTATTCCCGCCGCACTGGCGCCCGCTTGGCCTTGGCGATCGCCGAACCCAACACCAGCGACTTCTTGGTCAAGCTTCGCACCGACCGTCAGCGCTCGACCGAAGAAGTGAAAGACGAGCTGCGGAAGAAATTCAATACCACCATGCCAGCGGCCGAGTGGGAGTTTCCGGGCATCCTTGGCGATCTCTTGGGCGATCTTACCGATTCGCCTAAGCCCGTGGAGATTAAATTATTTTCAGCTGATACGGCTTGGTTGATGAAGAAAGCCCCTGAAGTAAAAGAGGCGCTTTCTAAGATAAGCGGTGTCGTGGACTTGAATGACGGATTAAAGATGACGGGCCCAACCGTCAGTTTCCGTCTGCGTCAGACGGATGTCCAGAGCTTCGGACTGACGGGTCAGGATGTCGCTGCGGCATTAAATACCGCCATGATCGGGCGGACGGCTTCGAGCGTCCTCGAGGGGGATCGGGTCGTCGATATCCGCGTTGTGGTCGCCCCGGGTCGCCTGACTTCGATCACGGCTCTTCAGGCTTTGCCGATCCGTACGCCCAAGAGCGGCGTGATCAAACTTTCCCAAGTCGCTGATGTGGTGATGGGGCCGGGTCAGTTGGAGTTGAATCGCGAGGATTTACGCCAAGTCGTGGCGGTGACGGCGGCCTTTGAGCATCGCGATCTCGGGAGCGGCATCGCCGAGATCAAGCAGGTCTTGGCCAAAGATCCGACGCTGGCGCACGGGGTGGTCGAATTCGGCGGACTTTTTCGTCAGCAACAGGAGAGCTTCCGGCATCTGATGGTTGTGTTGCTGATGAGTATCACGTTGGTCTTCACGGTACTGTTGATCGAGTTCAGAAGCTTCCGAGAGCCGATTGCCATCGTCTTCGGCAGTTTACTCGCCCTGACGGGAACGGTGGCGGCGCTCTGGGTGAGCGGCACCACGATGAACATCGTCAGTTTCCTGGGTGCCATCATCGGCGTCGGCCTCGTCGCTAAGAACGGCATCCTGATGCTCGACTTGGTCCGCCACCACCTTGCGGATGGCGTCGGGGTCGAAGAAGCATTGGTGCGTTCAGCCCAGCGCCGTCTGCGTCCGATCTTGATGACTTCCCTCGCCACCGCCTTGGCCATGCTTCCTCTGGCCTGGGGAATCGGGCATGGGGCGGATATGCTCCGGCCGTTGGCCATCGGGATTATCGGCGCCCTTGGGGTATCGATGCTTTTCTCCTTAATTGCCACGCCGGTGGTCTATTCTCTGCTGCCGCGAGCGAATGCTGTTAGCAAGAAGCCCTGATATCAATTAAGGCCTAAAATACGCCATTTAGCCGACAGGTTTGCGACCTTGGCGATTTAATGGTGTTCTCAGATTAGCTTTTCATGACTATTTCATTCAGGATGTTGCCGATGTCTTCCAGGTTCTGGGCGGGGTGGGTGGTTTGGGTCGGCTCGATGGGGTTGCTGCTTGGCCGCGATGTCGCCGTCAA
>DKND01000068.1:2144-2912 GCA_002470605.1 Opitutia bacterium UBA7397 | reverse complement strand
TTCCACACACGCCGCAGGGGTTACCGTCTAGGTCTAAAAGGGGTAGCTTAGAGGTCTCATACCAGACGTGTTCGCCTTTTTCATTCGGGAAAAGTTCGATGATACGCGGAGCGGGCTGTCCAGACTGGCTGACCTGAACATCTTTTTTGCGAAATGCTGCCGCCAGTTCGGGAGGGAAGATATCTTTATCAGTTTTACCCAAGAGGCTGGCTTCGTCGGCAAAGCCGCAACGTTGGGCGAAGGGTTCGTTCGCCATCGTGAACCGCCCCTCGAGATCCTTCGCGAAGAACATCACTCCGGGAAGATGATCAAAGACGCTGCGCAGGCTCGAGATTTGCACTCGTCGCAGCCAATCTTGATGGGCTGGTGTCGTTCTCATACCATTTAGGTTGGAGTTAAAAATCTCAAATACGACCCTGTTTTAAGGGTAATAATGGTATTATTACGCCCTCTCTGGCCGGAGGGCCGCATGTCGTTTTAAACCGATAGGGCTTCGGGCGGTTTTGCTAATGCCTGCCCCGGCTGGGCCTTATGTCATGGGGCAAAAGGGCTTGGGGATTATTTTCACTTTGAGATTCTCGGGAAACCAGCCTCTTTGAGGGTCTACCGATTCACCATGTCCTCATCCTTCAAGCTCCTTGCTTTCTCCTTCCTCGCCACGGCCGTCTTTGCCGAAGACGCCAAGCCTAAGGTGCCCGACGCCGAGACGATGAAGCGCGGCCTCGCCGTTTATTCACGTACCTGCATCGCCTGCCACCAGCCGACCGG
>DKND01000068.1:227-2114 GCA_002470605.1 Opitutia bacterium UBA7397 | reverse complement strand
AATATCACGAACGGCATGCAGGGCCCCGTCACCGTCAAGGGTATGAATTACAACAGCATGATGCCTCCGGTTGCGGGTGTGACCGATAAGGACATCGCCGATGTCGTGACCTACGTAAATAATTCTTTCGGCAACTCGGGTGCCGCCGTCACCGAAGAAGAAGTGAAGGCGATCAAGGCCAAGTATGCCGACCGCAAGACCCCTTGGACCGCCGCGGAATACGAGAAGGAAGGCAAGTAAGCCCCTCAAAGGGTAGGGTGGCTTGACCCAAGGGGACCTGCACGGCATTTTAGTGTCTCAATCAGAGACGCCCGAGGCGTCCCACCCCCATGTCTTCCCCGCACCCCCTCTCTGGCACGCCCCCTCGCTCCCGCGAGCAAGTCGCCGAGCTCCATTTCATGGACGCGCGCTACAAGCTGCTCGACCTCGCGGCCTTCCTGGACCGTCTCGAGCGAGCTTCCGGTGGCGATGACCACCGCATTCGCGGTCTCCGCCAAGCCTTGCCGCTCCTGCTGGAAAAAGGCGACGGACGGGTCGCGAAGATTCTCTCGCTCTGGTCCGACCCCTCTGCCGCCCCGATCGAAAAGTCCGACACCAAGGCCGCCACGGGCGTCTGGCCAGGCATCAAGTAAGCTACGACCATGCGCTATATCGAACCCCACGGCCACATGGTGAGCCGCACCACGGATGATTATCAGGCGATGACGATGGCCGGTTGCGCCGCCATTTGCGAACCCGCTTTCTGGGCCGGCTTCGATCGCAAGTCCGCCGACGGTTTCTACGATTATTTCTGCCAGCTGACGCAGCATGAACCGAAGCGTGCCGCCAAGTTCGGCCTGCCGCATTATTGCTGGCTCTGCATCAATCCGAAGGAATCCGAAGACGTCGCCTTAGCGAATGACGTTCTGGCTTTGATCCCGCAGTTTCTCAAGTCCTCCACGGTCCTCGGCATCGGCGAGATCGGTCTTAATAAAAATACGCGCAACGAGATGAAGATTCTCGAGCAACACATCGAGCTGGCCGTGAAATACGACCAGCTCATCCTCGTCCATACTCCCCACTTGGAGGATAAGCGCAAAGGTACCCGGTTAATCATGGACGCGCTTAAGGCCAATGGCGTCGTCAAGCCGGAGCGCGTCATCATTGATCACGTCGAAGAACATACCATCGGCGAGGTACTGGACGCAGGCTTCTGGGCGGGTATCACGCTCTACCCCGAATCCAAGGCGACGCCTGTCCGGGCCGTTGACATGCTTGAGAATTTCGCATCGCAACGCGTCTGGCTCAATAGCGCCTGCGATTGGGGCGTCAGTGATCCGATCGCCGTGCCGAAGGCCGCCCAGGAGATGCGCCGCCGCGGGCATTCCGCCGCCGCCATCGATAGTCTGGTCTACGGCAATCCGGTGCGCTTCCTTTCGCAGTGCCCGAACTTCAAGGACCCTGCTGCGCTGAAGTCGTGAAGCTGACCCAAGGACTTTCTCTGGCTTATTGCACCAACGTTCACCGCGGCGAAGGATGGGCCGAGACGTTCGTTGGTCTGCGTGATCACGCCTTACGCGTGCGCGACCGCGTCGCCTCCGGTAAGACCTACGTCCTCGGCTTGCGCCTCGGCGACCTCGCCGCGAAGGAGCTCGCCGTGCCTGCCACGCTCGCCGCGTTCCGCGCTTGGCTCGATAAAGAAAATTGTGTCGTCGCGGGTATCAACGGTTTCCCTTTCGGGCCGTTCCACGGTCAGGCGGTGAAGGACAACGTCTTCGCGCCGGATTGGTGCGAGGCACCGCGCCTCGAATACACCAACCGCCTCTTTGATCTGCTCGCCGCGTTCGGGCCGCCCGATGGCGTTGGCACCGTCAGCACGCTCCCCGGTTCTTTCAAGGGCTTCGGCCG
>DKND01000068.1:0-151 GCA_002470605.1 Opitutia bacterium UBA7397 | reverse complement strand
TATGCTGAAAACACTCCCGAGTCGCTTCGGCTTTTCGAACAGTTGCGCGCCGAAGAGCCAGCCAAGGGACTCGTCGACGATTTCTTGGGAATCACTTACGATACCTGTCACTTCGCTTTGCAATACGAGCAGGCCCATGAGGCCATCGCGC
>DKND01000027.1 GCA_002470605.1 Opitutia bacterium UBA7397 | reverse complement strand
ACCGGACTACTTCTTCGCGGGGACTTCCGGAGGAACGGCCGCCGCCTTACGCCGACCACTCACCAAGACCTTGGTGCCGCTTTGCAAGCGATCCAAACCATCCGTGGCGAGGATTTCGCCGGCGACGACGCCATCGAGGATTTCCGTATTCAGACCATCGACCACGCCGGTCCGGACGGTTCGGCGGGTAACGACATCAGCATTAGGAGCGTCACCAGGATTAACTACGAAGACAAAGCGGTCCTTGTCGCTAATCTGGACTGCGGCGGTCGGCACGAGCAAGACGCCTTTCTTACTCTCCACCGTCAGACGGACGTTGACGAATTGATTAGGGAAAAGCCGACGGTCAGCGTTCGCAAACAGGGCGCGCAATTTCAATGTACCGGTGGCGGCGTCGATCTGATTATCTAACGCCGAGAGATCGCCGATCGCGAGTATCATGCGCCCGTCGCGGTCAAAGGCTTCGACCTTAAGCTGTGCTCCCCGCCCTACCGCATACTGCAAAGCCGGTATGTCCCCTTCCGGGACACCGAAAATCACCGAGATCGGCTCGACTTGGGTGATGACGACCAAGCCCGTGGAGTCGGTCGATGAAATGATATTTCCGACATCGACTTGTCGTAAGCCGACGGCACCTGTGATCGGGGCCGTGACCTTGGAATACTCAAGTTGCAGCTTGGCATTATTCACCGAACCCTCGTCGGCCTTGACGGTTCCTTCGAGTTGCGCCACCTGGGCACCAGCGGAATCCAATTGCTGACGCGTAATGGCCTCGGCGGCATCTTCGTAACGCTTCAAATCAAGCTTGGCATTCGCGAGTGCCGCACGATCGCGAGCCAATTGCCCCTCCGCCTGCATCAAGACGACTTCGAACGGACGAGGGTCGATATCCGCCAGCGGTTCGCCGGCCTTCACCGTCTGACCTTCGGTGAAATAAAACTTCATCAGCTGGCCGCTGACGCGCGGNNCCCAGGGCGACGGGAGCCGTTGCAACAGAGACCGGCAGACTTCGGCCACCCTTTCCGCCAGCCTTAGGTCCGCCAGGCGACTTACCGCCCTCCTTGGTCTGCGCAAAGACTAAGGCCGCAGATGCGAGAAGCAGCACAGTAAAAAAGAAACGAGTACGGATCATGGGGAAGCAGCGAGGCGGAGTGGGTGATGGCCACGGAAACGTGCTCCGCGACGACACCCAGACAGTGCCTTCCGCAACGCATGCTGTCAAAGCATGAACCTTGGCTTAAGTTAAGATTAAGACTCCTGAAATTAGGGTTTAAGCGTCAATGGCCCACTGCGAGGCGCACCCTTGCGAGTGCCGAAGATTGGCGCTCGCGGAGGATGGCCTGGGCTTTAGATACCTTCGCTTTCGCGGCAATCGGATCCTTAGCCATGGCGAGCACGGCCGGGACGATGCCCGCAAGTTGCGTCTCATCATCGAGGTCGAAAAGCCATTCCGACAGGCCGATATCTTTCCACATATTCCCTTTGGAAGTTTGCTCGGCCCAGCGACACACGATCGCGGGGATACCATTGCCGACGCACATGATGGGCGAGTGCATCTCGTTGCCGAAAAGGCCCGCACTGCGCACGTAGACGCTCAGCGCTTCGTCGGTCAACCAATAGTCCTGACGCCACACAACGCGGTCCTTCACTTCGTCAGGCAGCTTGTCGAAGAGGATCTCTTTGCCTAAGGCCATCTGGGTGCGGTCTTCGGGACAGATGAGTACCTTGAGGTCGGTCTGCTTCACGATTTGGACGATCGCCGCTCGAAGCTGGGCGTGGTCATGTTCTTTCAGCTCATCGTTGCGCTTCTGTTTAACGGGATCAAAAGCGCGGTCCTTATGAATCGTCCAATAGGGCGTACTGCGATAACGCGGGATGCAGCAAAGGAATTTGCCACGCTCGAGGCCCCACCCATGCAGGAAGGCCTCGGCCTTCTCTTCGTTGCGCAGGTCGGTCGCGAATGCTCCATCCGGGCCGAACTCCATCACGGGACACTTCACGCCGCCAGCCTTGGCGGTCTCAAGTGAGACAGAATCGCGGAAATAGACGAAGGTGGCGCCATTGAGGATCTCAACGGTCTCGGCCGCTGGCTTGCCCTGCGTGATGCCGAGCACACCATAGGGCTTCGGCCCCTGCTGGCGCCACTGCGCGACCTGCTTCTCGCCCACAAGCGAAGGACCCGAGCCGTGCAGGAGGAAATCGTTCTCGGCGTAGAGCTTGGCGACGTCGGGCTTGGGTCCGACGAATTGCAATTTCGGGAAGCGCACCGCCAGCATTTCCTTCACGCCATTGTCCACGTTAGATGGCCAGAGGGTGATCACGGCTTCCGGAAAATATTTCTCCAGTAAAGCCAGCATACCGGGCGTATGAGCGATATCACCAATGTTCACGGTCTGCCAGGAAGAGCGTAGAACGACGCGCGGCGCACGCTTGCCTTCGGCGGCGCCCAGCGAGGCGGCGATGGCGGCGACCAAGGCGGATTCCAGGAAGCGACGACGTGAGAGCATGGGGGAGAAAGGGCTAGAGATAGGGCTAGGGCCAGGTTAGGGGTGAGTCAAACCACCCTTCCCTGCGGGAAAGGTATCGAACAACAAGGGAGACCGGAAACCGGATATAATGCTGCGGCTGATATCATAGTCAGGTGACAGGTGACGGGCACAGGAGTCGGGAGTTCGGATTCCAGCCGTTCGGGAGTCAGCCACGGGAACCTGATGCCGAGGGCCGAACGGCCGATTCCTGAACCGCTGATGCCCCGATGGCTGTCACCCGACACCTGAAAAGAAACCCCAGCCAATCATCCGGCCTCCGGTTTCCCTTTGAGCGATGATTACCTACCCCAACCCCTACCCCTACCCCTGAATTCACCTTTGCACTTTTGCACAGGAGCATCGCTCCGATTTGCACTTTTGCACCTAGGACAGCACGTGGTGCTGTCCCTACCCTCAATTCTTCTTCGCGACTTCGTGCTTGGGCAACATCGCAAGATACTGGTCCTGCGCGGATTTCACCTTGGCCTTCATCGGTTCAACCTGCGGATTGAGTTCGGCGTAAGACTTGGCGATTTCTTCGAGATTCTTGTCGCGTTGCGGAATATCTTTCTGCGCCGCGAGGAGGGCTTTTTCAGCGTTGGCCTTTTCGCTCTTGGTCAATTCAAGATTCTTGGTCGCCGCTTCCACTGCTAGTCGCTTGATTTCGACCGGCTTAGCCGCCTCTGCGATCTGGGCATGGACGGCTGCAAGTGCTTT
>DKND01000039.1:944-7598 GCA_002470605.1 Opitutia bacterium UBA7397 | reverse complement strand
AGAGGACTTCGATGGCTTCCTGCGGGAGGATGTGCTTGGTCTTGCGCTCGTAGCTGAACGGATACGGGTGCTCTTTCTTCCAGCCGTTGATGGTCTCGTACCACTTTTTGAGGTCAGGCTTCTTGAAGCCCTTCTTGGCTAGCGTGACCATGCGGCCGAGCGCGTACTTAATCTCGGAGTGGATCGGGTAGTCCGCGAACTTGTTCTTCTGGTGCTCCGAGCGGTCGATGTCGATGTGGACGATCGTGGCGTCCGGGGCAAACTTTTCGATGGCGCCGGTGATGCGGTCGTCGAAACGCGCGCCCATGGTGATGAGGAGGTCGCTTTTGCAGACGGCCCAATTGCCGGCGACGGTGCCGTGCATGCCGTACCAGTAGAGGGACTGCGGATGATCGCAGGGGAAGGCGCCGAGGCCCATCAGCGTGGAAGCGACGGGGATGCCGGTGGCTTCGGCGAAGGCGCGCAGCTCCTTATGGGCGTCGCCAGAAAGAATGCCGCCGCCGATGTAGAGCGCAGGCTGCTTGGACTTCTCGATGAGGCGCAGAACCTGCTCCAACTCGCTGTCGGCGCACTTCGGAGGCACCGGCAGGCCGGGGATGGAAACGTCGTCGGGATTTTTCGGGAAGACCGGGACCCACTCGTGCTGTTGGATGTCCTTCGGGATGTCGATCACCACGGGGCCCGGACGGCCGGTGGTGGCGATCTTGAAGGCCTTGTACATGATGCTCGGCAGCTCGTTGTAATCAAGGACGAGGAAGGAGTGCTTCACGATCGGCAGGGTCATGCCGTAGAAGTCGGTTTCCTGAAAGGCGGCGCGGCCGATGAACTGCTGGTAAACCTGGCCGGTGATGCAGATCAGCGGGATGCTGTCCATGTGCGCGTCGGCGATCGCGGTGACGAGGTTCGTCGCACCGGGTCCGGAGGTGGCCATGCACACGCCGGGCTTGCCGGTCGAACGCGCATAACCGTGGGCCATGAAGGCGCCTCCTTGTTCGTGGCGCGGAAGAATCGTCCGGATTTTTTTGGAGCGAGTCAGCCCTTGGTGAAGCTCCATCGACGCTCCGCCCGGGTACGCAAAGATCGTGTCGACGCCGAGGTTCTCGAGGCAGCGGACCATGACATCACAGCCGCGCATCTTGACGCCGGTCGAGGCGACGACGGCTGGGCTGGCCTTGGGGGTGGATGGCTTGGCGGCTTTCTTTTTGGACATGGTCAGGGGGGCAGGGCGACGCCTGCAGGGAATGGGTTAGAAAAGGACTGCACTCAACGGGGGCAAGTGTGAATAACCTGCCGAATGGGCGACTGGGGCGGGTACAAGGGGTTAGGTTGGCAACAAATGCCCTAAAACCCTCTTTCTAATGGGTTAATCAGTGGTGACGGATACAGCGCAGGCCCGCCACTCGGAGGGGATTATGGATGGCTTGCTGCAAATAGGCGTGGGCCAGGATGACCGCCTCCTTGAGCGGCTGACCAAGGGCAAGCTGCGCCGTAATCGCCGCCGAAAGGGTGCACCCACTTCCATGGGTGTCTACGCCTTGGGCTCGTTGGGCGGTTAAAACGACGGTCGCGCCATTGGGCCAAGCCAACACATCGATGAGTTGGTCGCCGTTGGCATGGCCGCCTTTAAGTAGAAACGGTACTTTATATTTGGCGGCCAAAGCTAACGCTTCGATTTCGCAACGTTGGCCACCCAGGGCTTTTTCTCCCAATAAGATAGTGGCTTCGTCCAAGTTAGGGGTCACCAAGGTGGCCAGGGGAAGAAGCATCGATTTCATCGCAGAAATCGCGTCGGGGGACAGCAGTGTGGCACCACTGGTGGCGACCATGACCGGGTCGACGACACTCGGGATTTTAGCTTCCCGGATAAAGTCGGCGACCGCGGCCACAATTTCTACGTCCAAAAGCATCCCAGTCTTTAAGGCCTTAGGTTTAAAATATTTATAAATTTGGAAGCACTGCTCCGTGACGAAGGCCGCCGGGGTGGCTTGCACTCCAGATACGCCGGAAGGGTTTTGAGCGGTGAGGCAGGTGATGGCGGTCGTCCCGAAAACCCCGTGCGCCGAAAAAGTTAGCAGATCTGCCTGGATGCCCGCGCCGGCCCCGCTATCCGATCCGGCAATCGTCAAGGCGACGGGCAGGTCTGGCATGGGTTTTAAGTCAGGCATGTCGGGGGAGTTCTCGGAAATAATTTACGTATTATCTCCATTAATTCCTTGCTCGCAAGTGCTTAACGGGTTGCTTTTTTTTGTTATCTCAATATTTTGAAAACCTTGCGGCGCATGACTCCACCCGTTTCCCTTTCACCTGATGCCGCGTTGGCCTTGGAGCGACTCGTTGAGGGTCGGGAGTGCAACGGATTTGATCGTCTGCTGCCGAATCGCAAGGCCCACGCTTACGCAGAATTAATCAAGCTCGGCCTGGTCTACGGTTCGGTGAAGGAAATCCCCGGGCAAGATTATCCCGAAGTGAGCGTCCAGCGCGTATCCTCGCGCGGTCGCCATAATAAGTTGAAAGTTCGGAAGGCTGCTAAGAGAGCTGGGCCCAAGGGTTGGAAAATCGCCACGGTCATCTTTGTTTTCGTCATCTTGATTCTTGGTTTTCTCAGTTGGATAAGAAGCTCGGGTGGATAAAATAAATGTTTGGGTAATCGCTTCGCTGCTGCCGAAGCCGCTTCGGTCCTGTTTTTAAAAATAAAAAGGGCGTACCGGTAAAGGTACGCCCTTGTTCATTCGCCGGACTCCGGCTTACTTGGTCTTCTTGGCGGCGCGCTTCTCCTCGATCGCGGCCTGGGCAGCGGCGAGACGAGCGACCGGCACGCGGTAAGGCGAGCAGGAGACGTAGTTCAAACCCACGCGGTGGCAGAACTTGACGGACTCGGGTTCGCCGCCGTGTTCGCCGCAGATGCCGAGCTTGATGTCGGGGCGGGTCTTGCGACCTTTCTCGATGGCCATCTGGATGAGCTGGCCGACGCCAGTCTGGTCGAGCGTGGCGAACGGGTTCTTCTTGAAGATCTCGTTCTCGGTGTACGCGTTGAGGAAGTTGCCCATGTCGTCGCGGGAGACGCCGAGCGCGGTCTGGGTGAGGTCGTTCGTACCGAAGCTGAAGAACTCGGCGGTGTGCGCGATTTCATCAGCGGTGAGGGCGCCGCGAGGGACTTCGATCATCGTGCCCACGGAGTAGGCGATCTTGACCTTCTGTTCCTTCTGCACTTCGGCGGCGACGCGGTGGATGACTTCGACCTGGAGGTCGAGCTCACGCTTGAAGCCGACGAGGGGCACCATGACTTCGGGCTTCACTTTGATGCCCTTCTTTTGGACCGCGGCAGCGGCTTCGAAGATAGCGCGAGCCTGGGTCTCGGTGATTTCTGGGTAGGCGATGCCGAGGCGGCAACCGCGGTGACCAAGCATCGGGTTGAACTCGTGCAGGGCGGCGACGCGAGCGATGACTTTCTCGGTCTTGATGCCGAGTTTCTTCGCGAGGGCGGCTTGGGACTTTTCGTCGTGCGGCACAAACTCGTGCAAGGGTGGGTCAAGCAGACGAATCGTGGCGGGTAGGCCGTTGAGGGCCTTGAAGATGCCGGTGAAGTCCGCGCGCTGGTAAGGCAAGATCTTCGCGAGGGCCTTCTTGCGGCCTTCGACGGTATCAGCGAGGATCATCTCACGGACAGCGTCGATGCGGTCGCCTTCGAAGAACATGTGCTCGGTGCGGGTGAGGCCGATGCCCTGGGCGCCAAACGCGAGCGCCTGGGCGGTCTGCTCAGGATTATCGGCGTTGGTGCGGACCTGCAGGCGGGTCGCCTGCGAGCACCACTTCATCAGCTGGACATAATTCTTATATTTCTCGGTCTTCTGCGCGGCCTTGTCGTTGTTGATGAGGCCGGCGACGATTTCCGAAGGTGCGGTCTTGATCTGGCCAGCGTAGACCGTGCCTGCGGTGCCGTCGATCGAGAGGTAATCGCCTTCCTTGAAGGTGTGGCCGGCGATGGTGGTCGTTTTCTTATCGTAGTCGATCGAGACGGCAGCAGCTCCACAGACGCAGACTTTGCCCATTTGACGGGCGACAAGCGCGGCGTGGGAGGAAACGCCCCCGCGAGCGGTGAGGATGCCTTCGGCGGCGATCATGCCGCGCAGGTCTTCCGGAGAGGTCTCGACGCGGACGAGGAGAACTTTCTCGCCCTTCTCGGCGGCGATGACGGCGCGGTCGGCGTTGAAGTAGATCTTACCGGTGGCGGCGCCAGGTCCGGCAGGAAGGCCGGTCGCGATGGCTTTGGCTTTCTTGACTTCGGCGAGGTCGAAGATCGGCGCGAGCAGCTGTTCGAGCTGGTCCGCAGGGTTACGCATGATGGCGGTTTCCCAGTCGATCAGTTTTTCCTTCACCATGTCGGCGGCGAACTTCAGCGCGGCGGCGGCGGTGCGTTTTCCGTTACGGGTCTGGAGCATGTACAACTTGCCTTCTTGGACGGTGAACTCGATGTCTTGGACGTCTTTGAAGTGTTTCTCGAGTTTCTTGCGGACGTCGAGAAGTTGAGCGTAGCTCTCGGGCATCACGCCCTTGAGTTTGAGCACGGGCTCAGGCGTACGCACGCCGGCGACGACGTCTTCGCCTTGGGCGTTGATCAGGAATTCACCATAGAATTCATCCGTGCCGTTGGCGGGGTTGCGGGTGAAGGCGACACCGGAGCCGGACTTTTCGCCGGTGTTACCGAACACCATGGCCTGGACATTGACGGCGGTACCCCATTCGGCTGGGATGCCATATTTACGGCGATAAACAATCGCGCGGTCATTCATCCAGGAAGAGAACACGGCACCCGCGGCGCCGCGCAATTGATCCCATGGATCATTAGGGAAAACTTTACCGGTACGTTCTTTGACGAGCGACTTGAAGCGCTTGACGAGCTCCTGCTGGTCGCCGGCGGTGAGAGCCGAGTCTTCGACGTCACTGTCATACTTCTCGTGCTTGAACTCTTCGATGATGGTCTCGAACGGCTCATGGTCTTCGCCTTCGCGCTTCTGCACGCCGAGGACGACGTCGCCGTACATCTGGATGAAGCGGCGGTAGCAATCCCAAGCGAAGCGGGCGTTGTTGGTGGCCTTCTCGAGGGCGACGACGGACTGGTCGTTGAGGCCGAGGTTAAGGATGGTGTCCATCATGCCGGGCATCGAATCGCGAGCGCCCGAGCGGACGGCGACGAGCAGGGGCGTGCCCTTGGTGGCGCCGAATTGGGTGCCCATGATCTTTTCCATGTTCTTCACGCCGGCTTCCATCTGTGCTTGGAGGGAAACAGGGTAGGTGCGCTTGTTGGCGTAATAGTAGGTGCAGACTTCGGTGGTCACCGTGAAGCCGGGAGGCACGGGGAGACCGATGCGGGTCATTTCGGCGAGGTTGGCGCCTTTGCCGCCGAGGAGGGCTTTCATCGAGCCATCGCCGTCAGCTTTGCCGTCGCCCCAGGTGTAGACGACCTTGGTGGACTTAGTTGTTTTGGAGTGGTTTTGGGATTTTTTTGCCATGGTAAAAGGGGAGGGTGAAGGCGGGGGTGGGGTGGTGACGTGAAGGGCAAAAGAAGGGGAATGGCGGGTGGGGTGTCAATGTCGGACGGACCCCCGCCCCGTCGCCCGCCCGGAACCGCCACCCGAAACGACCCTGAACTGGATGCCCTCTGGTCCTCCGGCCCTCGTGTCCTCTGGCCCTCGCTTCTTGCCTCCCTTGCCAACTTGTCAACTTGTCAACTTGCCAACCGGTCAACTAATGGTCGGCCTCCGGCCAACTGGCCAACTGATCAACCGATCAACTAATGGTCGGCTCTTGCCCTCCCGCCCCCACCCGTAACAAGGTTGGGCTGACTTCATGAAGCGCCTTTTCGTCGAGAAGAAATCCGATTTCCGGTCCGAAGCCGACCATCTCCTGCATGACCTGCGGGATTCCCTCCGCCTCCCGGGCCTAAAGAGCCTCCGCATCCTCCAGCGTTACGACGTCGAGGGCGCCTCCGAAGCCGCCCTCCGTCAGGCGATCCCGACGGTCTTCGCCGAGCCCCCCGTCGACGACGTCTTCGAAGAGTGCTTCCCGCTCGCCGCCCATGAGACGGCCTTCGCGGTCGAGTTCCTCCCGGGCCAGTTCGACCAGCGCGCCGACTCCGCCGCGCAGTGCCTCCAGATCGTNNGCCTCGCCCGAAGAGCTGAAGCGCATCAAGGCCTACCTGATCAATCCGGTCGACTCCCGCGAAGCCGACCTCGCCAAGCCCGCCTCGCTCCGGCGCGCCGCGCCCACGCCAGCCGCGGTCGCTTCGCTCACGGGCTTCCTCACGAAGGACGTCGCCGCGCTCGCCGCCCTCCGCAAGGAGCTCGGCCTCGCGATGTCCGACGCCGACCTGATTTTTTGTCAGACGCACTTCCGCGACCAAGCCCGCCGCGAGCCGACGATCACGGAGATCAAGCTGCTCGATACGTATTGGTCTGACCACTGCCGCCACACGACCTTCCTCGCCGAACTGAAGTCGGTCGAGTTTGCGGATTCGCCTTTGCTGGCGCCCTTCAAAGCCTCGTGGGAACGCTACCAGCAGGTGCGCCTCGGCCTCAACCGTCAGGGTAAGCCGGTTTGTCTGATGGACATCGCGACCATCGCCGGCCGCGAACTGAAGCGCACGGGCCACCTCGA
>DKND01000039.1:481-898 GCA_002470605.1 Opitutia bacterium UBA7397 | reverse complement strand
TGGTGATGTTCAAGAACGAGACGCATAACCACCCGACGGAGATCGAGCCCTTCGGCGGCGCGGCCACCTGTCTCGGCGGCGCGATCCGCGACCCTCTTTCCGGCCGCTCCTACGTGTATCAGGCGATGCGCGTGACCGGTGCGGGCAATCCGCTCACGCCTTACGAGCAGACGCTCCCGGGCAAGCTCCCGCAGCGCAAGATCACCACCGGCGCCGCCGCCGGCTACTCCTCTTACGGCAACCAGATCGGTCTCGCGACCGGCCTGGTCTCCGAACACTACCACCCGGGCTACGTGGCCAAGCGCATGGAGATCGGCGCAGTCGTCGCCGCAGGTCCTCGTGATTGCGTGCGCCGCGAAGTGCCGACCCCTGGCGACGTCATCGTGCTCGTCGGTGGCCGCACCGGCCGCGACGGCG
>DKND01000039.1:283-448 GCA_002470605.1 Opitutia bacterium UBA7397 | reverse complement strand
CCTCGAAGGAACACACCGAGACCGCCCTCCAGAATTCCGCCGAGGTCCAGAAGGGCGACGCCCCGACCGAGCGTAAACTGCAGCGCCTCTTCCGCGATCCGGCCGTCAGCCGCCTGATCAAGCGTTGCAATGACTTCGGCGCTGGCGGCGTCTCCGTCGCCATCG
>DKND01000039.1:0-124 GCA_002470605.1 Opitutia bacterium UBA7397 | reverse complement strand
GTGCAGGTCGCCGACGTCACTGACTCCGGCCGCCTGGTCATGGAGTGGCGCGGCCAGCGCGTCGTCGATATCGCCCGCGACTTCCTCGACACCAACGGCGTCACGCAGACCGCGTCCGCCAAGG
>DKND01000044.1:150786-151404 GCA_002470605.1 Opitutia bacterium UBA7397 | reverse complement strand
CGTCATCGTTCACCTCGAAGGTTGGCGCCAACCGTAAGAAAATCACGGAAGTCGCTGACAAGGCCTCAGTCTATGACATCCAGCCACAAGTCTGGGTGTTCGAGAACGATCGCCTTCGGTCCGCGGTTTTTCTGCAGGGTGAAACGGAGACGCTCGCGCATGTCAGCTACCGCACCTTCATTAAGCGGGGTATCGCCTGGGCCGCTCGTCGTACCAATGTCGACGAACTCTGCACCCCGAAGGATCTCGTGGACATGCGTTACCCGGTCGGCGGACCCAGTCGTGCCGAAAAGGCCATCGCCGCTTTCCAGATGCAACCCGGCTTCAAGGCCAGCGTTATTTCGTCCGAGCCCCTGATTAATAAGCCTATCGCCGTCCAGTGGGATGAACGCGGCCGCTTGTGGGTGGCTGAGACGCCGGAGTATCCGAACGGACGTCGTCCGCTCACCGCTGAGTCGTGGCGCGAAGGTGGCGTACTGGTCCCTGGTAGCTACGATCGTCCTGCACAGGACAAGATCAGCATTCTGACTTCCAGCAAGAATGACGGCGTCTTCGATCAAAAAAAAATCTTCCATGAAGGCCTCGAGCTGATCACTGGTTTTTGCCATTATAAGGACG
>DKND01000044.1:135828-150680 GCA_002470605.1 Opitutia bacterium UBA7397 | reverse complement strand
AGCAAGATGGAGCTCTTCCATGGCAAGGCGACCAACGGTAATCCCATCCAACACGTCGTGCTGCCCGAATCCATCCTCGCCAAGGCCCCGGGCACGCCGGCCAAGGCCTTCAGTTCCGTCAATCCGCATCGTCCGNNTCTTGCGTACTGACCTGCCTGACCGCGCCCCGCTCCTGCAGATCGACCAGGTCGGTTATTACACCGCCGCTTGCTCCGTAGCCGTTCAGGAGCATGGCGCTTGGCCAGAAGAGTATCGCGATACCATCTTCACCACTGAGCCGATTCTCGATATCATACACTTCGAAAAACTGATCCCGAGTGGTCCGACCTTCCTGGGGGAAGTTACAATCAAGGACCGCGAATGGCTGCGTTCCATGGATCATTGGTTCTGTCCGATCGACGTCTCGTTCGGTCCGGATGGCGCGATGTATATCCTTGATTTTTATACCCCCGTCGTCGCGCATAACGACACCCGTGGTCCGCTGCATAGTAAATCCGGTGCTTCCGTCCGTCCGGATCGCGAGCACTACTTTGGTCGCATTTACCGCATCCAGCATGAGTCTGCTCCGAAGCTCGATATCCCCGATCTTTCGAAGGCCGATGTCGCTGGTCTCGTCGCTGCGTTCGATCATCCCAATAAAGTCGTGCGCTTCAATGCCCTGCGCGTGCTCATGGATAAGGACGCTGGTCTGCTCGCTTCCGCCGTCGGCCCGCTCGTGATTAAGGTTCGCAGCGACGCCAAAGCGGAAGCTCGTATCCAGGCCCTCTGGGCTCTCCAGCGCCTCGATCGCCTGGAGGACGGCATGCTCCGTGTTCTTTGTGCCGATGCTGATGCCGACGTGCGTAAGAACGCCTTCCTCGTCGCCGAGGCCAGTCACAGCAAGTTGCCGACCGAAGTCTTCGCCAAGGCATTGGAGGACGCTGAACCGCGTGTCCGCTTGGCCGCCCTGCGCGCCATGGGCGCCGCACCGCTCGAAGCCTCTGCCGGTGCACTCCTATTGTCCGCCCAGGCCCGACTGACCGATGACTGGTCCAAAGCCGCTGCTACGGCCGCCGCTGCTGCTAATCCCGGTCCTGTCCTTGCCGGCATCCTCGGCGGTCCATCCGACAACGCCGGAGCCGAGTTCGCCCGTACGCTTGCCGCTTCCCTAAATGGTGATGACGCTTCGCTCGTGCTAACCGCCGCGGCCAAGTCCGCGAATAAGCCGGTCGCGGTCGCGGTCATTCGCGAGATCGCTTCCCGTCGCGTAGCCGCTCCGGCTTTGCTCGATGCTTCTCGTGCCGCCTTACGACCTTTGCTCGCCAGCCCGGATGAAGCCATCTCTGGATCGGCCGCCTCAATCGCGGCGCTCTGGTTTACGGATGGTAGCCTGAACTCAGAACTGGCAGTGGTCGCCGGTCGTCTGGTACCCGTGCTCACAGATGGTAAGGCTTCGGTCGAAGCGCAGGTCGCCGCCGCTCGCGTACTCGTCCTGCTACGTGATGTCGATTCGCAGGTGCGTCCGGCGCTCGCCCAAGTTCTCGTTGGTTCGCAACAAGCCGTGGCCGTCGCCACAACCGGTGCGCTCGCCGCCAGCGGTGACACATCCGTCGGTAAGATACTCTACGCCGCTTTCCCCAAATCGACCGGAGCCTTCCGTTCGACGTTATTCTCCGCACTCGTCGGCCGCTCGGAGTGGGCCGCACTGGTGCTCGACGCCTTGGAAGCGAAGTCTCTTTCCGCGATGCAGCTCGGGCCTATGCAGGTCTCACAGCTTGTCCGCCATCCAGACGAAGCCGTGGCTAAGCGTGCCGCCGCTGTTCTTTCCAAACTCAACGCTGGCAGTAGCCCAGCCAAGGAAGATCTCGTGGCTAAATTGCTTCCCGAAGTCGAGAAGCCTGGCGATAGCGCCAAGGGCAAGGAACTCTTCGTCTCGATCTGTCAGACTTGTCACATGATTGGTAACGTCGGTAATGACTTTGGTCCAAACCTGCAGGGCATCGGGTCACACCCCGCGGCCGAACTGCTGGTGCATATCGTGGATCCAAACCGCATGGTTGACGACGAGCATCGCACCTGGAACTTCAAGATGAAGGACGGCACCCAATATTCCGCCCTCATCGGTAGCGAGAACCCGACCTTCGTGAAGCTCAAACTGCAAGGGGGTTTGTCAGCCGAACTCAAAGTCGGTGATATCGTTAGTCGCGAGCGCAGCCCGAACTCGCTCATGCCCGAAGGCTTTGAGGCTCTGGGTGCCGAAGGTCTGCGCAACGTCATCACCTACCTCCGTAGCGTCGCGATCAGCCCCGAAGGCGAGACCGTCGGACGATTCCGCCTGCTCGACCTTCGCGCGGCCTTCACCGCCTCCACCACGACCGGCCTCTACGCTAACAAGGAGGCCAAGCGTGATACCTTGCCGTTCGCCCAGTTCGGTAAAGTTGAGTCCAACGGCGTCCCGTATAAGATTGTCGACCCCAAGACCGCGAAGGACGGCCTGAACGTCATCGTTCTCAAGGGAGGCAATGGTAAGGGTGTCTATTCCAAATCCTTCTCGCAGAAGGTGGAGATTCCGGTCGGCTCCGTGGCTAATCGTATTCACTTCCTTGGCGCCGTTGGCGGTTGGGGTGCACACGACGCCATCGCTATGATCGCCGAAGTGCATTTCCTCAGCGGAAAAGTGCAGAAGAAAGTCTTCCAGGGCGGTCGTGACTTCGCCGACTATAATGGTGTCGGTGACGTCCCTGGTTCTAAGTCCGCCCGTCAGCTCCTGACCGGCGAAGGCCGTCAGGTGCGCACCCTCTGGATGCCAGTCGAAAGCGACGAGATCATCGATAAGTTGGTCCTCAGTTCCGCGGACACCGAGATCGCCCCGACGACCGTGGCCGTCACCATCGAGATCGGTGGTCCGCCTAATCCGCCCCGCGGCAAGGATGACGATGCACCTAAGGCAGGCAAGAAAGGCAAGGGTAAGACCAACGACGGACCGAGCGACCTGCTCCCCAAGGACAATCCCAAGACCACCCAGGCTTTCGGTCAGTCGTTCGGCCCGCGTAAGGTTGGCCAGCTTCGCGTGCTCTTCGCCGGCGCGGGCAGCTCGCATAACTTCCCCNNCTGAAAGAAACCCTCGCGCTGCTGCCGCAGGCCGACCTGTTCGTCTTCAGTGGCAATCATGGTCAGTTCGGCACGCCCGAATTCCAGAAGGCCATCCGTGACTTCGCGGCGGCCGGGAAGGGTATCGTCCTCCTGCATGCGGCTACCTGGTATAACTGGCCGCTTGAGACCAAGTATAACGACGAGTTCGTCTGCGGCGGTTCGCGTAACCACGGCCATAGCGATTTCACCTTCACCGTCACCAAGCCCGACCACCCGATTATGAAAGGCGTTCCTGCCACCTTCGTAGTCAACGACGAGAGCTATAATATCGAACTGACCCGACCCGAAGGCGCTGAAGTCCTCGGCACGATCCCGCGTCAGGACCCCAAGGAAGGCCAGTCGAAGATCCTGCCGTCCGTCTGGACCGTAAAGTATCCCGGCACCAAGGTCGTTTGCATCGCACTCGGCCACGACGAGAAGTCGCACGACCACGCGGCTTACAAGCAGCTGCTGCTGAACTCCCTTAATTGGGTCTCCCAGAAGTGAGTGTTATGTTTCGCCCCCTTGTCACCATGTCCCCCTGTCACCTTGCCCCCTAACCCCATGGTCTACCACTACGGAACTTTTATCTTCAAGCAAGGCGTCACCCCGGCCCAGGTTGAGATGTGCTTCGCTGAGATGCGTGGCATGGTCGGGAAGATCCCCGGCCTGCTTTCCATGCAGCACGGTGTCTACCAGAGCCCCGAGGGTCTGAATGATGGATTCACGCACGGCTTCGTTATGACGTTCGATACCCCGCAGAGCCGCGACACCTATCTCCCGCACCCCGAGCACGAACGTGTGAAGTTGATCGTCGTCCCGAACCTCGAGCGCGTCATGGTCTTCGACTTTACCGTCTGACCTTAACCTTCGGGCTCGTATAGCCCGCGTCTGCCCGCGACTACCCAGCTGATGGAGCATGCCACCAAGGCATAGCCCCCTATGGAAGGGTGGAATAATTCATAAGCCATGATGGAGCAGGCGAGGGGGACAGCTCCGACTCCGGCGAAGACGCCGACAAAGCCTAAACCTGCGCAGACGACAGGGGCGAGGCCGGTCAAAGGGGCCAGCGCGGTACCGAGTGCGGCGCCGATGAAGAAGAGCGGAGTGACTTCTCCGCCTCTAAAGCCAAAGCCGACGCAGATGAGCGTGAGAATCATCTTAAAGATCCAAACCCCGTGCCCGAGATTTTGCTCAAACGCCGCATCGATGCCGGATAATCCTAACCCAGTGAATTCATAGGAATCGGTAGGAGCGACGATGAGGATGAAAAGCAACGCACCGAGCAAGATTCTCAGATAGGGGCTATGGATGCGGCGTACGGCCTCCGTTTGTTTGCGGAAAGACCAGAGGTAGGTCCGGGCGACCAGTCCGCAGGCCAGGCCAATGGCCGCTGCCCAGAGCGCACCAACCCATGATATTCCCACAGCAAAAGGAAAGAAGACCGAGTAATCCGCATGGACTGATCCACCAAGGTTTCGCCCGATATAATCCGCGGCGTAGGCCGTACAAAGACAGGCGTTGAACTGAATGTGAGATCTCAATTTGACGAACTCACTGGCAAAGACCGCAGCGGCCAGAGGTGTGCCGAAGACGGCGGAGAAACCGGCGCTGACGCCGCAGAGCAATAGAGTCTGCCTTTCTGTCTCCGTGAGCTTAAAGATTCGGCTGAACTGATCCGCCAATGAGGCTCCGAGTTGTAGGGCGGTTCCTTCGCGTCCGACCGAGGCCCCGCCAAGGTGTGAAAGAAGGGTGGTGCCAAAAATCATCGGCCCTTTGGCAGCTGGCAAAATGGCGGTGGGGTGCTTGATCTGATTGATGAGGGTTTTAACCCCGCCCGCTGAGCTATGAGCGAAAGTGTCATAAGCCCAGACCGATAGGAGGCCGAAGATGGGGAGAAAGAAGATCAGCCAGTGATGCGTGGTAAAAGTGGCAGAGACCCAAGTCAGTGAACGTAGGAAAGCGGCGCCTGCGAGACCGACTACGAAACTCACGCTGGCTAAAATGATCAACCAGCGAAGGATGAATCTCAGAGTGCTATTTGGGTTCAAAATTTTCATCAGGTCAGTTTCTGTGAAGTGGGAGTTTAGGCGGCACCCATTTCTCGAGCCTTGGCGATGAAAGGCTGGACGCTTGCCCACGTTATTTCATGCGGCATCTGTTTGGTCTGGGCCGCTTGGGCGCAGGTCGCACCCGCGGCTTCGCCCATGGCGACGGCATTACCAGTCACGCGGTAGCTGGCGTGGGCAATGAAATCGCCGCTGATGCAGCGTCCGGCCATCATGAGGCCATCGACGTCATGGGCGATCAAAGCGCGTAGAGGGATGTCGTAAGGCTTCACTTTGACGCCTTGGTTGCTGTAGGCTGGGTCGTTCCGGGTCAGCGCATGGATATCGACCGAGAAGGTGGCGCGAACTACGGCGTCATCATGGCGGGCGCCGGAGACGACGTCATCCTTAACGACTTTGTAACGTCCTTTGATACGACGCCCGTCGCGGATGCCAATTTGCTCCGGCGTGGCGACGATCTGTAATCCTTCCCAAGGGCCACCAAGGGAGCGCAACGCGCGAATGATGCGATGGATCTCCGCGCGGGCATTGATCGTCGCGGTGCTCACGGCCTTTGCATCGGTGGCATTGATACCATACTCGTGATTGAGCATGGCCAAGATGAGATTATCGCGGATTGGGAAAATGGTCGGGCCTTGGTAGCTCGGGTCAAAACCGCCTCGTTTGATTTCAGCGAGTAGGTTCTTCTTCGAATCGTTCATGCTCTGCTTGCTCACGGCCGAACCCGAGCCATGGATGAACTGCGTCAACTGGGTGACATCCTTGACGACTAGGAGGGCATCCATGCTGACCGGTTGGCAGGGACAGGCATCGGCCACTCCGATTTCGAATTGGCAGCCTGCCAGGGCGCCGACATCGCCGTCGCCGGTGGTGTCGATAAAGGTCCGGGCCCGCCAGGCTTCGCGACCTGACTTGGATTCGGTGATGATGGCATCGACACGACGCCCAATCTTATGGACAGCGGCGATGCGGGTGTGGAGGTGGACGATGACGCCTGCTTTGCCGCAAAGTTCTTCGAGTAGAAGTTTCATTTCTTCGGGATGGTAGCTGATCCCATTGGTGCCAGTGCCCACCACGGCGTCGCGTTCGCGCAGACGTCTTACCAGTTCCTGGTTAAAGCCTGGCTTATCGAAATCGAGAAGGTAGCCGAGAAGAGACGAAGTCCAGACGCCGCCCAATGAGCCGTGAGCTTCAAATAGCCTTACTTTAGCGCCGGCGCGGGCGGCGGTGATGGCAGCGGTTACCCCGGCCGGCCCGGCACCACAGACGATGACATCACAGTCTGAGGTAAGCGGAATGTCCCGTTCGCCTTCGGTCAGGAAGCCGGGTTTTGGGCTCGAGGCGGCNNCGACGGCGGGAGGATGCAGGGGAATCCATGGGGGTAGGTTGTGCGTGTGCCGGGAGAGGTCGAACAGAAGTTTTCCTCGGCCGCCGGATGGTGGCCGTAAGGTAGGGGCATGGCTACGCCGTGCCCATGGTCGTGACGTAGTTCCGACCCTACCAGCGTTCACCATTCGGCGAACTTGAAACAAAAAGCCCCTCGAACGAGGGGCTTCGTGGCAGGTTGAGTTCTCGCTTACTTAATTGGGGAGTAATCAGTAGGGACGAGGAACTCGGACTTCACGCCGTTAGGTTGCGCGATCGTCAAAGAGCCACCAGCCTTCTTTTCGGAAGCCTCTTTGGCGGCGACCCAGGCGGGGTCGGCCCGGAAAGCATCGAAGCTGGCCTTGGCTGCTTCTTCGCTTTTGTGGGTGAGAAGATAGATCAGAGTATTACCGGCGACGTAGGAGTTCTTGGCGCCCTTCTGGTCGTCAGCCAAGTTCCAGTAGCTGACATTGGTCATGCCATGCTTCTCAAAGAGCTTGAGGGTGTGATCACGGAAGCGGGCATTGAGGTCGGGCAGGCGACCGGCTTCGGTCGTGTAGGTGCGGAGTTCGAAGACGCCCACGTTGTAATGTTTGGCTTCCGCGAGGGCCGAGAACTCGGTGGCCGTGAGAAACGTGTTGGAAATATGATCGATCAGCTTGCCGTTTTTTTCCGATTCCTTGGCGGCGGCTTTCCAGTCTGGATCCGCACCGAAGGCTTTCCAGGCGGCGTCATGGGCCGCGCGGTCAGCGAATGCGAGGAAGTAGACTAATTTATTTTCCGTATTATTGATAGGAACGAAATAGCCGAGGCTCGTCATGCCATGTTTCGCAAAAAGCTTCAGGGTGTGGTCGCGGAAGCGCGCATTCAAGGCGTCCAGTTTGCCGGGTTTAGCGTAGTAGACACGCATCTCGAAAAGACGGGTGTCAGGCTTGTCGGCAGCGACGACAGTCGCTGACATCAGGCCTAAGGAGAGGAGGGCGAGTAGGGATTTCATGGTAGTTTATTTCTTGGGAAGGAATTCGCCGACGTTGTCGCGGGTGACAAGTCGGAAGGGGATATAGTTTTCTTTCGCACCAGGCTGCTTACGAGCCAGCCGGAGCGCAGCATCGACCGCGCCTTGGCCTTGGCCCACGGCGTCTTGAAATACCGTCGCATCCAGACGGCCTTCTTTGACCGCGGTGAGCGCTTGTGCGATGGCGTCGATACCGATGACGTAGACTTCTTTTTTGATGCCGGCGCGTTCGAGGGCCAGAAGGGCACCCATGGCCATTTCATCGTTATGGGCGAAGATGGCTTGGAATTTTCCTCGGTGGGCTTGAATCCAGTTTTCGGTCAGGGACATCGCTTTGGCGCGATCCCATGAAGCGGTTTGGTGGTCCACCAGCTTGAGTCCGGGATATTTAGCGAAGACCTCGCGGGCGCCCGCTTCACGTTGAAGTTGAGCCGAGGTACCCATGATGCCGTGGATCATCAACACGCCGCCTTTACCGCTGAGCTGTTTGGCGATGGCTTCCATGGCGATGTGTCCGGCGTCTACGTCATTGGAGCCGATGTAGGCGTCGCCCGCTGATTTGGTGACCTGGTTGACGAGCACAATCGGAATGCCGGCGGCCTTGGCTCGGTCTACAGCGGGCGTGCTGGCCTCTAATTCGCAAGGATTAAGGATGATAACATCCGCTTTCTGTGAGATGAAATTCTCGATCTGACTCAGTTGCTTCTGCGCGTCGGATTGTGCATCGACCATCACCAGGCGTACGCCCGGCTTGGTCTTCGCATAATCAACCACGGCTTCGGAAAGTTTCGCGGTGTACTCGGCGGAAAGGTCGCGGGAGGAGAAGCCAATCAATATTTCGCCTTCCTTGCGCGTGGACGATTTTTTACAGCCCGTGAACAAGGCGAGCACGACGGCGAGGGAGCAGGCGATGAATAAGAAGCCTGCGACGGGGCGAGGGGTAAGGCGCATGCCTAAGGATTAGGAACGGGATTGCCGACGGTCGAGCCAAACCGCACCCACGATGATGACCCCTTTAATTACCGCCTGATAATACGACGAAACGCTAAGCAGATCCAACCCGTTATTGATTTCGCCGATGAGCAAGACGCCGAGGATGGTACCCGTGACGGTGCCCACGCCTCCGGCCAGACTGGTGCCACCGATGACGACGGCGGCGATGGCGTCGAGTTCATAGGCGATACCGGCGTTAGGTTGTCCCGTAGTGGTACGAGCGGCGAGTACCACGCCGGCCAGCCCGGTCAGTATACCGCAAGTCGTATAGGCGAAAAGTTTGACCTTTGTCACGGAGATACCGGCGGCACGGGCGGCATTCTCATTGCCGCCGACCGCATAGATGTAACGTCCGAGTCGAAAATCTCGGAGGAATATCCAAGCAAGCAACGCGACGCCGGCGAAGCAAAGTAGAGGAATCGGAATACCAAAAATATCCCCGGCTAGGTTAGTTAAGCTGGGTGACATGTCGGCGACGGGTCGTCCGCCACTGGCGATGAGCGCTAAACCGCGTGCAACGGTCATCATGCCTAACGTCACGATGAAAGGAGCGACCCCGCCTTTTGTTACGAGTATGCCGTTCGTAAGTCCGCAGGCTGCGCCGGTGGCGAGTCCGATGAAAATAGGGAGGGTGACGTTATGTTCGCCCGGGTGGGCAAAGGTCGCGCAGGCGACACCGCTTAAGGCAACGACCGCGCCGAGGGAAAGGTCTACTCCTGCGGTAAGGAGGACGAACGTGACACCGATGGCCAGGATGCCGTTGATCGAAACCTGTCGGGCGACGTTCGTGAGGTTGGAGAGGCTTAGAAATGTATCCGTGGTGAGCGAGAGTCCAAGCCCGATGAGCAGGATGACGATAAGGATCCCGAAACGGTGGAGTAAATTGCGATCGAGGGATGGCATAATGATTAAAGCGGCATGGCGAGTTTGAGCAGCGACTCCTGGTCCGAGCTTGAGGCTTCGAGTGTCGCGATGGTCTTGCCTTGGCGCAGGACGACGATGCGATGGGAGAGAGCGAGAACTTCAGGGAGTTCGGAAGAGATCAGGAGTATCGCTTTGCCTTGGGAGGCCAATTTTTGGATGACAGCGTAAATTTCTGATTTGGCGCCGATATCGATCCCGCGCGTCGGTTCGTCGAGGATGATGATTTCAGGTTCATTAAGCAGGCAACGGGCGAGGAGCGCTTTCTGCTGGTTGCCTCCGCTCAGTTGCTGGATGGGTTGTTCAGGGCTGCTAGCTTTGATTGCGAAGGTTTGGATCTGGTGGCGGGCGGCGTTGGTTTCCTCGGTGTGTCGTACCAACGGTCCACGGGCGAAAAGGGGTAGGGCAGCCAACGAAATATTCTCCCGCAAGCTCAGCGCCGGGATTATTCCGAGACCCTTACGATCTTCCGTGACCATGCCAATCCCGTGCGCGATGGCGGTATCCGGCGAATCAAGGGTGACTTTCTTGCCGTGGACCGAAATCGAACCTGACGTCGCCGGCGTCAATCCATAAAGTGCGCTGGCAATTTCGGTCCTGCCTGCTCCCATGAGTCCAGCCAAGGCGAGGATTTCACCGCGGTGGAGGGTAAGATTAATATCGCGGTAGGCGGGCTCACGCGTGAGCCCGCTGACCTCAAGCACTGGTTCGCGGCCAGGTTCGGAGCGAGGTGGAAAGATGTCGGCGAGTTCTCGGCCGACCATGAGGCTGATCAGTTTCTGAGGGTTAAGTTCTTTGGCCGGTGCGGTAGCGATAAGACGGCCGTCCCGCAGGATGCTGATGCGATCGGCGAGCTGAAAGACTTCATTCATCTTATGGGTAGTATAAACGATGGCTACGCCACGGTTTTTGAGACGGTTGATGGCGCGGAATAGCGCGGCGATCTCGTGGTCGGAAAGAGCCGCAGTCGGTTCGTCCATCAGGACGACATCCGCATGGCGACCAAGGGCTTTGGCGATCTCGACGATTTGCGTCTGAGCGACCGTCAAGGTGCGCATCAGACGGTCAGGATTGATGTCTGCTTCAAGTTCGTGTAAAAGCTCGAGCGCTCGTTGGCGTTGCTGCTTGCGGTTGATGAAGCCGAGGGGGCCGGCTGGTTCGACGCCGAGGGTAATATTTTCCGCAACGGTCAGGTCGGGTATCGGCATTAGCTCCTGATGGATCATGGCGATACCAGCCGTGAGGGCATCATGCGGGGAGCCAAAGCTGACTATTTCCCCGCGCCATTGAACTTGGCCGGCATCGGGCTGATACAGCCCTGCCAAGACTTTCATTAGCGTAGATTTTCCGGCACCATTTTCGCCCATCAAAGCGTGGACTTCGCCGGCGTGGAAATCGACGGATAATGGATGCAGGACGGTGAGTCCTCCGAAGTCCTTGCGCAGATCGAGGGCTCGGAGCATCGCTTGCTTTTAGCAACAACCCGAGCCGGGCGTGCAAGAATTGGTTGCTTTTGCGCGTAATGGATCGGGGAAGCAGACATCTTCGGCGAGGCAGGCGGTATGTCGCATGCCCAGCGTGAAAATCACCTGGGTTGCTTCGAGACGTTGGGCAATGACGGGAAAGACGGAGAGAAAGGGGGCTTCAAGTTCGATGTCCACGGGCAAAGCCGTCGTGCCTAAGGAGCTCGCGCCCTTGGCGAGGATCTGGGCGAGTTTGGCGGCAGTGATGCGGTGCTCGGTATCGTCAGCTTGGTAGATTTGTAGCCGACAACTGGAATCCGTGCGAAGGGTGCCTCCGCAGTCGACGAATTTCTTGTCGATCCGCGCGACTTCCGTGACGTGCACATGAGGGCTGAGAAGGGTGCCGGTAGGCAGTTCGAAGCGCACGTGGCGTCCGTCTGCTTTGTTCAAAACCTCAACGACTTGCTGGAGGGTGAGCGGAATGGGAGAAAGCTTCATGGAGTTAGAAGATCTTTGGCCACATCGGCAGGCCAGGCGGTCAGCGGGCGGATTTCAAACCGGCGATATTCGCACTCGGCCGCTTCGGATTGGATCTGGAGCTTACCTGATTTCATGGGGACCTCGACGGTTGAGCCTTTTTCGCGGTAACGGGAATTCAAGATGACGTTGACGGTGTGGCCGTTGAGCCGGAAGACCGCGTTACCGTTGAGGGCGAAACATTCGATGGTGTTCCACTCGCCGGAAGGTTTTTCATGGTAATCTGGGCCGTGCCAGACACGTGCGGTCACCGTTTTGGCGGGTGCCTTTGCGTCATAAATCTGTTTCTTGACCGGATCGTCGGTGCGGATCGGGGTCTCACACATCGCGCCGGCGAGCGGCCACCAATCGCCGATGTCGCCTTCCTGGACTTGGAGTTCTTGGCTACGCATCCAGTATTTGGCCTGGGCGCCATGTTCGCCGATGCAGAAGATCAGGATGCCGTTATCGCGGACGGTGTTGGTGCGAGGTTCCCAGCGTTTTACGCCCCAGCGCTGCTCGGTACGCAGGTGGAAGTTGTCGTAGCTTTTCAGCGTCGTGACGGCGCCGAAGACCTGGCCGCTGATGTGCAGAACGGTTTCACCGGCTTCTTGGCGGGTCGTGAAGACGTTCAGCGGGTCGTTGTTTAGCCCGAGTACCGGGTCGTCCTTGGCTTTTGCGCCTCGGACATAGCCGGGAACATCGTAGGCGCGATGGACCGGCCCGAGCCACTTTTCCCATTGAGAAAGTTTGGCATCGAGCAAGGGGGTGAATGCTTCGGCGGCGTGAGCGAGGGTAGCGCTGGCGGCGAAGCTTACGACGGCAAGGAGGCGCATGGGCTTAGCGGACGTCGCGCCAGAGCCACTTCATCGCTTCGGGGAAAATCATGGCGCCATGCTTTGGGTTATGGGTCCCTTCACCGAGGATGAAAACGTGATCATAGCCTTTCTCGTCCAAGGCGGCGGCCAGCTTCTTATTGGCTTCGGGCCAGACGCCGAATTCGTTGGTCAGATCGTTGGCGCCGTCTTGTTGGTAGACGCGGATATCTTTTTTAGGCTCTTTGAGCACCCACTCTGGGTACACGTTACCGCCGATTTCCGTGCCTTTACTGATGACGCCACGGATATTGGTGAAGCTGCCGATGGTCGTGAAGACTTTGCTGAATTGGTCGGGACGGTGCCAAGCCGCATTAAAGGCGCAGATGCCGCCGCTGCTTGAGCCGGCGATGGCGCGGTGCGAAGCTTCTTTGGAGATATTCAAACCTTGGGCTTCGGCGAGGGGGATCATCTCATTGATCAGGAAGCTCACATAGGCCGTGGTGACGTTGTCATATTCGAAAGAGCGGTTCGATTTTCCGAGCGGCTTGCCTTTCTTGTCTTTGCCCGAGGGGTTTTTCGGATCTGGGATGAAGCCGGGATTGATGAAGAGCCCGATGGTCACCGGCATCTTTCCGGATGCGATGAGGTTGTCGAAGACCGTTGGGACACGCCAAGGGCCCGTCGGCGCCACATAGCCTAAGCCGTCTTGGAAGACCATGAGCGCGGCGGGTTTTTTGCCGTCGTATTGCTTGGGAATATAGAGCGCCCATTTGCGTCCGTAACCTGGGAAGGCTTTGGAATCCTTCATATCGAACTCACGGACTTCGCCCTTCGGCACCTTGGGCTTCACCTGGGAGTCCGATCCCAAGACGTATTGCGCATCGTAATCAGGCTTCTTGGGCTCGGCGCCCAATAGGGATAGCGTCAGTAGGGAGGGAAGGAGGCAACGGAGTTTCATAGGGGAATATGAATATGAAACACCGACGAAAGGACACAAGCCCAAGCGGGTCAGGGTTTCGATTCGTGCCCGATTCGTCGCAACCGGGCGATTTCGGGGAACTTCCAGGCCGTGAGCGCGATCACCCCGAAGGTCGCCACCCCGCCGAAGACCACCGAATTCACCGTTCCCATGAGTTTGGCGGCCAGGCCGGATTCGGCCATGCCGAGTTCGTTCGAGCAGCCGATGAAGACCGCCGTCACCGCCGAGACGCGCCCCATCATCTCGGGAGGTACGCTGGTTTGGAGGATCGTCTGACGTATGATCACGTTGACGGCATCTGCCGCCCCGCCGATGAGCAGGAAGACGAACGAGAGTACGAAGGCTGCGGTCAGGCCCAGCCCAATCGCTTGGGCGAGCGGAATGGCCAGAGCGAAACCGATGGTGCTCAATCCGAAGACGGCGAACGAAGCATAAAGCGTCGGTCCGGCACGATCGAGCGGCGGTCTTACAATGAGGTAAATGGACATCAATACTGCGCCGGCCGAGGATGAAGCCCGTAGTAAGCCGAAGCCTAAGGCGCCGACGCCTAGCATGCCGGCAAAGATCGGTAACAGCGCCACCGCACCTCCGAGGAGAACGGCGAAGAGATCCAGTGTGAAAGCGCCGAGCATCACGCGTTGACTGAGCATGAAATCAATCCCATGTCTTAAACTTACGAAAATTGGTTCGGCTTTGCGCGATTGCAGGCTTTGCGTGGTGCGCAAGGCGATGGTCAGGCCGAGCGAGCCGGCGAAGCAGAGAGCCATCGCAGCGTAGGCGAAAAGTTCGCCGTTTTCGCCTCCTGCCCAGATGAGGAGCCCGGCCAGCCCTGGGCCGATGACGCAGGCTAATTCGAAGAGCGTGTTGCGCCAGCGGACGCCGCCCGCGAGCAGATGGCGCGGCAAGAGCTCGGCGATAATCGCTTGGCGGGCGGTCGTGAGGAAACTGCGGGCGAGTCCGCCCAGGATAATGACCCCGTAGATGACGGTCAGCTTGGCCCAGCGGGCGGCGAGGAATTCCGGCAAAAACAGGAACAGGCCTAAAATAAACATCGTGAGCAGGGCGCCGATGGCGATGCGTCTTCGATTATTATTATCAGCGACGTGTCCGGCGAAGAGCACCGAACTAACGAAGGGGATGACTTCAGCCAGGCCGATGGCACCCAAGGCCAACGCAGCGGTCTCGGCGCCATGCTGTTCGGTGAGCTTAAAAACTTTCCAGGCGACGGCCACGCCTTGGATCTGGATCGCGATCGTCCCGAGTACGATTGACGCTAGGTAGAGGCGGAACGAGCGGGAGGCGACGGCGGACGAAGGTCCTGATGGCTCAAGTGACATCCCCTTCAGCAGAAATCAGAGCGGCTGCCTAGGCAATCACTGCTTTGACCACGTTGCCGGCGACGTCGGTCAGGCGGTAGTAGCGGCCTTGGAACTTAAAAGTCTGCCGCTCGTGGTCGACGCCGAGGAGGTGTTGCATCGTTGCGTGGAGGTCGTGCACGTGGACGGGATCCTTGACGATATTATAACCAAACTCATCGGTGGCGCCGTGGACATAGCCGCCTTTGACGCCACCGCCTGCCATCCAGAGGCTGAAGCAGCGAGG
>DKND01000044.1:118905-135798 GCA_002470605.1 Opitutia bacterium UBA7397 | reverse complement strand
AATTCTCCGCCCCAGATCACCAAAGTGTCTTCGAGCAGGCCGCGTTGTTTAAGGTCCTTGATCAGCGCCGCCGAGGCTTGGTCGGTTTGTTTGCACTGGCGTTTGATGCCGTTGGGCAGGCCTCCGTGTTGATCCCATCCTTGGTGGAAGAGTTGGACGAAGCGTACGCCTTTTTCGACAAGTCTACGGGCCTGCAAGCAATTTGCCGCAAAGGATCCGGGCGTCTTTACGCTCTCCCCGTACATCGCGAGAGTGGCAGCGGACTCCTTGGAGAGGTCAGCGACTTCGGGCACGCTGGTTTGCATGCGATAAGCCATTTCCGCTTGGGCTAAACGAGCATCTACTTCCGGATCAAGTTCGGTGGCCCTCTGGTCGGCGTTAAGTTTGCCGAGGGCATCGAGCATGCTGCGACGCGCATGGGGCGAAACGCCTTCGGGGTTGGTCAGGAATAGAACCGGCTCTTTGCCGGCTTTGAATTGAACTCCTTGATGTTCGGAAGGCAGGAATCCTGAACCCCAGAGGCGCGAATAAAGCGGCTGATCTTTGGTCGCGTCTTGCGAGACCATGACGATGAACGCTGGAAGATTTTCGTTCATGCTCCCCAGGCCATAAGAAGCCCAGGCGCCCATGGAAGGCCGACCGGCGACTTGGTTGCCGGAGCAGAAGAATGTGATCGCCGGGTCGTGATTGATGGCTTCGGTGTGCATCGTCCGGATGACGCAAAGGTCGTCGGCGACTTCGCCTGTGTGACTCATGAGGTCGCTATATTCCGTGCCGCATTGTCCATATTTCTTGAAATCCGTGAAAGCGCCAGCGAGTGGAAGCGTCGCCTGGTATCCGCTCATGCCGGTAAGACGTTGGCCTTGTCGCACCGAGTCCGGCAAGGGCTGGCCGTTCTTTTCCCGAAGCAAAGGCTTAGGGTCGAAGGTCTCAAATTGAGAAGGCCCGCCGGCTTGGAAAAGGTAGATGACGCGTTTCGCTTTGGCCGGGAAGTGCGTGCCTTTGGGGAGCGGTGCTGCGTGCGCATCGCCGACGAGGCTGCGCATGGCCAAAGCGCCTATGCCCAGCGCAGAGGTGCCGAGGAAATGGCGCCGTGTGGGTTGTATCAGGCTATCGTAGCAAGGCTTAGGGGAATGCATGGTGATTAGCGTGAGGTGACGGCAGCGTCGCTTGCCATGATGGTGGAGCAGACGAGGGTGAGGGCGGCGAGGGAGGGGTCCGAGGGAATCTTCACGGATGCCTGACCGGATGCGACCGGAGCTTTCTTCTTCGTTTTCAAATCTGCCTTGCCTTCGGGCTTAGTTGGCGTCGATACGACCTGGGCGAATTGCGGCGGATTCGCTTTCTGCGCGATATAAAGTTCGTTCAGGGCGGCGAGCTCGGAGGGGCGTGGGTCACGCGTGCATACATTCCGGAAAGCTTGGGAAATCTGCGCCGTAGGTTCAGCTGCGGACTTACTTACTTTAATCGCGAGGTTCTTGGCGGCTTCGACGAAGCCCGTATTATTCAAGAGTACCAGCGCCTGCAGCGGGGTGTTGGTATTAAGACGTTTAGGTTGGCAGACTTCGCGCGAGCCAGCGTCGAAGATCAGCATATTATCGGGAGGGGCCGTGCGCTTACGGTAGGTGTAGAGGCTTCGACGGTTGGCAGATTCCTGCACGCTTTCGCCGCCGACTTTTTCGACGAGCGTGCCGGCGGCGAGTAGGGCTTGGTCACGGACCATCTCGGCGGTGAGGCGGAGGACCGGGCCGCGGGCGAGATACTTGTTCGAAGGGTCTTTTTCGCGTGCTTCGGCTGTCGGGGTCGAAGACTGGCGGAAGGTGGCGCTCAGAACCAGGCGGCGTAGCATCGCTTTGGTGTTCCAACCACTGTGAATGAAATCGACGGCCAAGGTGTCGAGTAGTTCTGGGTGGGAGGGAAGATCGCCTTGCATGCCAAGGTTCTCACTCGAATTTACCAGACCAGAGCCGAAGACCTGCGCCCATAAACGATTGATCATCACTCGGGAGGTGAGCGGGTGTTTCGGATCAGTCATCCAGCGGGCGAGACCGAGGCGGTTCTTCGGTAAGGAGTCATTCCAAGGGAAGATACGCGCGGGGACGCCAGGTTCGCAAAGTTTGGAGAGGTCGGGTTTATCGTATTCGCCGCGGGTCAGCACATAGCTTTTTGGGGCGAGGTCAGAGTGTTCCATCGCGAAGAAGGCCGGCGCTGAGTCCTGATGGGCGGCGAGGGCTCGCAGGGCTTCCTGAAGCCGAGACCAAGCCTGGGTATAAGTTGGATTGGCTCGAAGGCGCGCATGCTCGGCTAGAACTAACTCAGGAAGAGTCAAAGCGTCGGCGCCATGCAGCACCGCGACTTCAGCCGCCGTGAGGGAGGTGCGCCAGAGCTGAATCTCGTCGAGGGAGCCGTTACGGAAGCCGGCGTCACGTGAACGCGAACCGATCTCGAGGGCGTTGTCGCGCGGTTTGGCGTTCAGCGTGTCGCGCAAAATCGTCGTCTTCGCTTCGCGGCCATCCAGATAGATGTGCAGTCCAGCTGCTTTGGAAGAACCGTCGTAAGTGACCGTTACGCGCTGCCAGGTGCCGACCGGAAACTCGGTGGCAGTCTCGATGGAGACCGCGCTGTTGGGCCAGAGGTGAATCATGCTCCAGCGAAGTTTGCCGTGATCGACCAGGAGTTCGACGCCTGAGGCATCACCGTCACCCGTATAGCGACCGGTGGCATGGAGCACCGTGGCGCGAGCGTTCTTCTCGCCGAGACGTAGGAAGGCCGAGAACGTGAACGCATCGAAGCGACCGAGCTGTTTGAATTCCGGAAGGATGAAGCCGGCATCACCGTCGAACTTCACCGCCTGACCTTTGACGCCCGGAACAAGCTGGAGGTCTTCAGGGGAACCACGACGTTCGAACTTGGCTGGCTTACGTCCCGCCACGCTATCGTCGACGCCGGTCTTCGTGAAAGACTCGAGCGGGAAATGGGCGAGCGGAGTTGGCACCGTGACGGCTACCTTCTCCGTGACGTTGCGGGTAGTCACTAGGCCTTGTTCCGCTGCACGCACGGTGGCCCGTAGTTCGGCTTCCTTATTCCGATCGGCATCGGATTTGAAGAGACGGACGAAGGGCGGAGGTACTTCTCCGTGGTATGAAAGTAGACCATTTTCGTTCTGGTCACCGAACATCGCCGCCATCGAATAGTAGTCCCGTTGGGAGATAGGGTCGTATTTGTGGTCGTGGCAGCGCGAGCACTCCAACGTCAGGCCCATGAAGCCGTAGCCGGCGGTCATCACGCGGTCATTGATACCGTCTTGGCGGAACTCTTCGGCGATGGATCCTCCTTCGAAAGTCATCCGGTGAAGGCGATTATAGGCCGTGGCCACCCGTTGTTCCTGCGTTGGGTCGGGTAGTAGGTCGCCGGCGAGCTGTTCGGTCAGGAATTCGTCATAGGGTTTGTTGTCATTAAACGCCTTCAGCACCCAATCGCGCCAAGGCCAAGCGAACATGGGGTTGTCACCCGTGTAGCCCCAGGTGTCAGCGTAGCGGGAAAGATCGAGCCAGTTCACGGCCAGGTGTTCGCCGAAGCGGGGAGAAGCCAGCAGGGCATCGACGCGCTTTTCATAAGCGTCAGCAGACTTATCAGCGAGGAAGGCGTCGACCTCGCCGTTGGTCGGTGGCAGTCCGGTCAGCGCGAACGATGCGCGACGAAGCAAGGTGGCACGATCGGCCGGAGGGGATAACTTCAGTCCTGCTTTGGCGGCTTGGACGGCGACGAAGGCGTCGAGCGGATCTTTCGGCCAGGACGGATCTGCCACGGCTGGTGCGGCATGAGCGACCGGACTCACAAACGCCCAATGAGGATCGTATTTAGCGCCCTGTTTAACCCAACGTTTCAAGATATCTTTTTCCTTGGCCGAAAGCGGACGGTGCAACTCCGGCGGTGGCATGATTTCCTCGGGATCGGTCGAAAAGATGCGGGGAATCATTGCGCTTTTTTCGATATCGCCTGGGACGACCGCAATTTCACCGCTCTTGAGTTTCTTCGTCGCACCCTCGCTTTCATCGAGACGAAGTCCGGCCTTTCGGCCCTTGTTCGCGTCCGGACCATGACAGCCATAACACCGGTCCGAGAGAATGGGACGGACCTCCCGGTTGAAATCCACGGATTCATCGGCGCCGTAGCTTGTGATGCCCAAGAGGCTTACAAGGACGACGATGTTGCAGGACGATGACATCGTAGGGGTAGGACACATAAGCCCACCTGGTTGTTCCAGTAGAGGTTTTTTTCGGTCCCCCTTTTTCTGCTCTCTGGCAGTAGGGCTTTCTTGGCTTCGACTTGCATTGGCCAAATCTCGCAAATGCTTGCTTGAAGAGTTTCAGTCTTAAATCTCGGGTGGGTTATTCACATATTACCCACTTTCTTTGGCGATTTAGGTTTTTATGACTAACTCAGTCATATCATTCATAAAAGAGTGATTTCGCTCATTTAAACTTGCAAAAATAATGGATAAATAAGGAATAAGGGCATGGTGACCAAACTCTTCGGAACGGATGGCATCCGTGGTAAAGCCAACGAATACCCGATAACGCCCGAAATCGCGCTACGGACGGGCCAAGCTATTTCCAGGGTGCTCAAGTCGAGCGGGGCGAATCATAACCGTGTTATCATCGGCAAGGACACTCGGATCTCGGGTTATATGTTAGAGACCGCCTTAACGAGCGGCTTGGTCGGCAGTGGGATGGATGTTTTTCTGGTCGGTCCGATGCCGACTCCGGCAGTCGCTCACTTGACCAAGTCCATGGGTTGTGGCGCCGGCATCATGTTAACCGCCTCGCATAATCCTTATGAGGATAACGGGCTCAAGATTTTCGGACCTGACGGCTATAAGTTGTCCGATCAGCTCGAAGCCTTGGTCGAAAAAGATATTTTATCAGATATCAAGTCCTCCGGCGTGACCGGAGACAAGATTGGCAAAGCTTATCGCATCGATGATGCCCGGGGTCGTTATATCGAATACGCAAAGCAGAGCTTAGGGCCAGCGTCTCTGGCGGGAATGAAGATCATCGTCGATTGTGGGCATGGCGCAGGCTATCTGCTCGCGCCGCTTATTTTTAAGGAACTGGGTGCAAAGGTCGTGAAGATGGGCGTCGATCCGGACGGTATGAATATCAATGCCGGCTGTGGAGCTTTACATCCCGAAGCGGCGGGCGTGTTGGTGCGCGAGCATGGGGCCGACGTCGGCATTTCCTTGGATGGGGATGCGGATCGGGTGATCTTTTCCGACGCCTCTGGCGCCGCGGTCTCGGGGGATCGCATTCTAGCTCTCTGCGCCTTGGCGTTGCACCAGGAAGGCCGCCTTCGAGGCGACAAGATGGTCTGCACGGTGATGTCGAATCTCGGATTGCATGAGTCCATGCGTCATGCAGGCATCGGCGTGGTGACTACGCCGGTGAGTGATCGCTATGTGATCGAGGCGCTGCGGAAGGACGGGCTTTCTTTTGGCGGCGAGAATTCTGGTCACCTGATCTTTGCGGATTATGCGACGACCGGGGACGGAATCTTGAGCGCTTTGCAGGTGCTGCGTATGATGCGAAATAAAGGAGCAACCTTGGCTGACCTCGCCCAAGGCATGCAAGAATACCCGCAGTCGCTCGTTAATATGAAAGTCAAAGCCAAGGTCGCCTTGGAGAAGCTGTCACGCTTGCAGGAAACGCTGGCAAAAGCCGACGCTGCTTTTGGCCAGACCGGCCGCCACCTGATCCGCTATTCCGGGACGGAGAACAAACTGCGCATCCTCGTCGAGCATCGGGAGCAAGGAGAGGTCGATCGCTGGTCTAAGCTTTTCGCTGACGCCGTCATGGCCGATTTCGCTGACCTCGCATGAGACCGACGTTTATCTTTGTTGGGTCCGCTGACTCCGCCGGTTGTCATCCCTTGACGTTGACGCGCTCTTTGGCGGATTTCCCGCTGGCGAACATCCCTTTAAGGCAGCATCAGACGGCGGCCCTTTTGCAGGCCGGCGTTGATCCTTCGCCCGGCGAAATAGCTACATTAGAAGTTCAGGTCGATGCTTGGTTAGACGGTAATGATGTGCTCGCTTTTCTTGTCGATGGCACTGTGGGTATCTTGACGCAGGCCGACGGTAAGGTCTTGGTCCGAAAAGCCCAGGCGGGTGCTGTTACGCAAGTCGCTTCGAAGTCATTTTCAATTTCCTACAGTTGGGATCTGCTTCGGGCGAACGAAGCGGCCTTGGCGGCCAAGGTTAAGTTCAGCCGTCCGCTGGAGTTTCATCCTTGGTTGGTCCGGACGGGGGTGCTTTACGTCAAGGGCCGCTTGCAGCTTGGCAAGGGCACGCGACTTTTGCCCGGGGTGGTCATCGAGGGCGACGTCGTCATCGGCGACAACTGCAAGATCGGTCCACATTGTTATATCCGAGGCTCCACTTCGATCGGCGATGGTTGCCACATCGGGCAGGCTGTTGAGATTAAGAATTCTATTTTGCTTAACCAAACGAACGTGGGTCACCTGGCCTATATCGGTGATTCAATTTTAGGCCAAGGCGTGAACCTGGGAGCCGGAACGATTTCTTCCAATCTTCGTCACGATGGTAAAGCGCATCGCAGTATGGTCGCCGGAGCCCTGGTCGAAACCGGCCGGCGTAAATTCGGGACCATCATTGGCGATAAAGTGCATACTGGAATCAATACCTCCATCTACCCTGGCCGTAAGATTTGGCCGAGCCTCACCACTTTGCCGGGGGCGATCGTCGATCGCGACCTGCTTTCCTAAACTACTTATGTGTGGCATCATCGGATATGTCGGTCGCGCGTCCGCGACTCCAGTTCTTTTAGGCGGTTTACGCCGTCTGGAATACCGCGGTTACGATTCCGCGGGTATGGCGCTTCAGGAAGGTAGTGAACTCGTGGTCGCGAGGGCTGTCGGCAAGGTCGCGAAATTGAGCGAAAAAATCGACCTCATCTGGAGCGAGGAGCTTCAAGGTCGATGCACAGTTGGCATCGCGCATACGCGATGGGCCACGCACGGGGCGCCGACGGAAGCTAATGCGCACCCACATCGTGATGCCTCGCAACGGATTTGCTTGGTGCATAATGGCATCATCGAAAATTATCGGAATATCCGGCAGAGGCTTGAAGCCAAGGGGCACGTTTTCGTCTCGGAGACCGATACCGAAGCGCTTTCCCGGCTGATCGGCGAGTTTTATAAGGGCGATCTCCGTCAGGCCGTCACGCGCGCGCTCCGTCAGGTCGAAGGCGCCTATGGCATCGCGGTCATGGCCGCGGATGAGCCGGGCATCATCGTCGCCGCCCGAAAGGGCAGCCCGTTGGTCATCGGCGTCGGTGAAGGTGAATGCTTGGTCGCCTCCGATGCTTCGGCCTTAGTGGCCCATACGCGCCGCGTGATTTACTTGAACGACGGCGACATCGCATTGCTGAAAGCGGATTCGGTCCACATCACGGATATCGACCATGCGCCGATTGAGCGCGACGTCGCCGATCTTGAGCTCGAAGCGGGAGCCGTTGAAAAAGGCGGTTTCGAGCATTTCATGCTCAAGGAAATCTATGAGCAACCCGAGTCAGTGCGTAACGCCCTCCGCGGTCGTATCGATGCCCTGCAAGGGACGGCAGTTTTGTCCGGCATGGGTACCTCGCCGCGCGAGTTGGCCGAGATCCGCCGGATTGTCATGGTCGGTTGCGGTACTTCCCTTCATGCTGGCATGGTCGGCGAGTTTGCCTTCGAGGAATTAGCCACGATATCCTCCGAAGTTCAGCAAGCGGCCGAATTCCGTTATCGTAATCCTATCGTCGACGCGCACGACCTCGTGATTGCCATTTCGCAGTCGGGTGAGACGGCTGATACCTTAGCCGCCGTCCGGGAGGCGAAAGAAAAGGGCACGATGGTGATGGGGTTGGTGAACGTGGTGGGTTCCACAATCGCGCGCGAAACCGGGCGAGGCGTCTATTTGCATGCTGGACCGGAAATTTCCGTGGCCTCGACGAAGGCTTTTACCGGTCAGGTTGCGCTACTATTATTGATGGCTTTGAAACTTGGACGTGGTCGCCACCTTTCGGTGGAGCGCGGTTTGGCGATCGCCCGGCAGATCCAACGCCTGCCTGAACTCATCGAAGCGGTATTGGCGCAGAATGATGCCATCGCCCAGGTGGCAGCCGTCATCGCCCCCCACGAGCATGCGTTCTTCTTAGGGCGCGGTCCGATGCATCCGGTGGCCTTGGAGGGCGCTCTGAAATTGAAGGAAATATCTTACATCCATGCGGAAGGTTACCATGCGGCCGAACTGAAGCATGGCCCGATCGCCCTGCTTACGCCGGGAACGCCGGTCGTGGTCATCGCGAATCAGTCCCCCGTCGTGGATAAGGTTCTGAGCAACGCAGAAGAATGTCGTGCCCGCGGCGCCCAAGTCATCGCGCTCGTGTCGCAGACCGGCCCCGCCGCGGCCGTCGCCGACCATGTGATCCGCATCCCTGATTGCGATCCGCTCGTGGCGACCATTCCCGCGGCCGTCGCCTTGCAATTACTTGCCTACCACGTGGCCCGCTTGCGCGGCTGCGCCATCGATCAGCCGCGTAACCTGGCGAAGTCGGTGACGGTCGAATAACTTTAATACGGTTATTATTTCTGGGTAATAGACCTCAGGCCGTTCAGGTTGCAGGGCGGCGGGGCTGGCTTTTGCTTGTCTCGCCATGAGCACACCACCCAAGAAAACCTGTCGACTCTGCCACAAAGCCAAACCTTTGGAATCCTTTCATCGGTTGCACGGCGTGGCCGCGTTGCACCCCTTCTGTAAGCCCTGTTTGGGGACTACGGTCCAACTTCGTTCCAAGGAGCGCTTGGTTAAGCGCCGCGTGAATAAGAAAGAGTGTGCCCAATGCGGGCAGGATTTGCCCTTGCAGATGTTCCATTGGCTGACGGCCTCGGGCACACATCATAGCTACTGCCGCGCCTGCCATGCCGCCTATATGGCCGACCGATATCGCCGACTCCAAGCCAAGCGGAGAAGCCTTTGAAAGGTTTCCCGCTGGTGGCCGGACGGGGACTTGAACCCCGAACCAATTGATTAAGAGTCAACTGCTCTACCATTGAGCTATCCGGCCAGACAGCGGGATGTGAATGAGTGCAATTCGCTGGCAGGAGTTCAAGAGCAAATGCAGCTAAATCGACAGGGCCGATGGGCGGGGTGGGTTTGGTTCGTGGTGGCTGGACCGGGACTCGAACCCGGAACCAATTGATTAAAAGTCAACTGCTCTACCATTGAGCTATCCAGCCTTTACGAACCAAGCCGATACAAGCCATCAAATGACCGTTGGTAAAGTAATTTCTGACCCTTTAACGCTGACCTCTTTGGCGTAAGGCCTCGAAGAGGCAAACGCCTGCGGATACGGATACATTGAGGCAGGGTACCGCACCAAGCATAGGGATGCGCAGTAAGAAATCGCATGTCTCGGCGGTCAGGTGTCGGATACCGTCGCCTTCGGCGCCAAGGATGATGGCCAGCGGGCCAGAGAGTTTTGCGTCGAACAACGATTGGCTGGCCTTGTGATCGCTCGTGCCAGCGACCCACACGCCAGCGTCTTTGAGTTTAACCAAGGCGTTGCGCAGGTTGTTGGCTTGGACGATCGGGAGCGTTTCCGCGGCACCCACGGCCACCTTGCGGACGGTTTCGGTCACCGGCGCCGAGTTCTTCTTTGTAATGATGACGAAGGCGCAACCGGCGCACTCGGCAGTTCGGATGCAGGCACCAAGATTATGCGGATCTTGGACGCCATCGAGGATCAGGATGAGCGGATTCTTATGTTCGGAGAGCAGAGCCGGAATATCCCCCTCATCATAAAGTTTGAGAGGCTTATTTAAGTCCGCATGACGCGGGGCGCGGTCATTGCTCCGGGCCATCGTCGTGCTTAGCGGCGAGCGAGCCGACCACGGGCATGGAGGGCTTCCGCGATCTGGATGGCATTAAGGGCTGCGCCTTTCCAAAGTTGGTCACCGCTTACCCAGAGGGACAGTCCGTTATCGAAAAGGGTGTCTTTGCGGAGTCGACCGACGCCGCATTTTTCTTTACCGGCATAATCGAGCGGCATCGGGTATTTCTTGTTGGCCGGATCATCGCATAATTCGGCGCCCGGGAAGCTGCTGATCGCCTGACGAGCTAGGGCCAGATTGACCGGACGTTCGAACTCGGCGCTGATGGCGATGGAGTGGGCACGAAAGACCGGAACGCGCACGCAAGTTGTCGTCACTTTGAGGTCAGGTAGGTCCATGATCTTGCGACCTTCGTTGAGCATCTTCATTTCTTCCTTGGTGTAACCGTCTTCCAGGAAGGAGTCGACCTGGGGGATGACGTTGAAATTGATCGTGTGAGGATAGACTTTGGCGGGGGAGCTTTCGCCGCGAGCCCACGCCCGCGCTTGAGTGTCTAATTCGCGCATGGCCTCCGCTCCGGTGCCGGAGACAGCTTGATAAGTAGAGGCGAAGAAACGCTTGAGGCCGAAGGCTTGATGCAGGGGGTAGAGCCCCATCAAGGCGATGGCGGTCGAGCAATTGGGATTAGAGATGATACCTTGATGCTTTTCTAAGGCCTGCGGATTGATCTCAGGGATGACCAGGGGGACGGTGGGATCCATCCGGTAGGCTGAACTATTATCGATGACGATCACCCCGCGTTTTACGGCTTCGGGGGCAAGGGCGAGGGAGATGGAGCCTCCGGCGCTGAAAATAGCAAAATCAAGGCCGTCAAAGGCTTCGGGCTTGGCTTCCTGTACGGTCCATTCCCGGCCCCCGTAGGTTACCTTGGAGCCCGCGGAGCGAGCCGAAGCTAGGGGACGGAGCTCAGCGACGGGGAAGTTCCGCTTGGCCATTAATGCCAGCAGTTCTTGACCCACCGCGCCTGTCACGCCCACGATGCCGATACGATATGCCATGTTCTGAGTTAGCTGTTGTTTTGAAGCGGGAGATGTCCGAGCGCCTTGCAGGGCTGGGTCTCCCTGTTGCGGAAGATTGCATCGTTGTGTCGATTGACCAGCAAAAACTATGGATTTTAAGCAAAGAGGCTTTGAGCACCTTTGTTATCAGTACGGCCCGCGCGGGGGTGGGCTGTATTCAGGATTCTCTGCAAACGCCTTATGGACTTCATCGGGTGTCTGAAAAGATTGGTTCGGGCGCGGATGCTGGTATGGTCTTTAAGGCCAGAAAGGCCACCGGAGTGCACTGGCAGGATTGGCCGACGCCTGAAGATAATCTGATTACCAGCCGCATCCTTTGGCTAGAGGGCATGGAGGCTGGGGTCAACGCCGGCACCAATGCCGCGGGGCAGGTGGTAGATACCAAAGCCCGTTATGTTTATCTCCATGGCACGAATCAGGTCGCGAAACTCGGACAGCCCAACAGTCATGGGTGTATCCTGCTTTCCGATGCTGATATTATTAATATCTTCGAAATCATTCCGGTCGGTACGCCGGTCTTGATCCGGGCTTAGCGGGCCGGCTCTTCGACTTCGGGCTTTACTTCGCTGACGGGTGTCTTCTTAGCCCAAGCAAGAATCATGTCGCGGGCGACGGGTCCGGCGGTTTTTCCACCCCAGGTGCTGGTGTCGAGCTGGCCTTCGACGAGGACGCAGAAAGCGACGGCGGGATTATCCGCCGAAGCGTAACCGATAATCCAGGCAAGGTGGGCCTTCTGGCCTTTTTGGAAATACTCGGAAGTGCCGGTCTTCGCGGCGAACGCGAGTCCCGGGATCATGACGCTGCGGGCGGTGCCTTCTTCGACGCATCGGTTAAGCCCGGAACGCAGGGCGGCCAATTGCAATCCATTCAGTCCGATAGATTCGGCGCCTTGGTGCCGGGCATCCCGCCCAGGGTCGTGAATGATGGTGGGCGTGGTCCGGGTTTCGCCGCGGGCGACTGACGCCGCGACGCATGCCATGTGCAAAGGGGTTGTCAGCAGGAACCCCTGGCCGATGGCGGTGTTCGCCGTGTCGCCTCCGGTCCATGGCCCCGCTCCGATCCTTAACTTGTAAGCGGTATCCGGTACGACCAAACCACGATTGGCGGGGAAGGGCAGTTCGGTCGTATTTTTATTATCTGCCGATGGCGGCATCTGGAGCAAAGGGGTGTCGAGTCCGAATCGCCGTGCTTCCGCCGCCAAGGGTTCGATGCCGACACCCAGTCCGACCTGGTAATTCCAGACGTTACAGGACACGGCCAACATTTTTTCAAGGTCAACCTGACCATAACCGGCCGGATCGTGTTCGGGAAAATCGCGGCCACCCACGCGGTAACTCGGACCGCATTCCAGGATATCGTCCCAGTCGATGACCTTGTTCCGCATCCCGGCGATGGCGGTGATGACCTTGAAGGTGGAGCCGGGGGGGTAGAGTCCTTGAATGGCGCGATTGAGCCAGCCGCCCGAGGTTTCGATCTCGTCGAAATACGTCCGCGTGACACGGTCGGCCAGTCGGTTGGGGTTGAAGGTCGGTTGACTCGCAAGCGCCAGAATCTCGCCGGTGTTCACGTCTAGCATGACCGCGGCGGCGGGCAGGACCTTGCCTTGCGAATCTTTGATCTGCGCCAGGGCTTTCTCGGCGGCCCGTTGGATTTCGATATCGAGAGATAAGACGACGAATGAGCCTTGGGTTGGGTCGGATTTACGTAACAGTTCTTTGTTATACCCCGCGGAGGTTTTGGTCCAAAGTTCCCAGCCGCTTAAGCCGCAAAGGATTTCGTTGTAAGATTCTTCAATGCCGGCAGCGCCTTTTTTTCCGGTGTAGTGCAGTTTCTGCAAGAGTTCGTTCTTTTCGTCGTTCAGCGTATTGGGAGGTAATTCATCGGTGTCTTTCACGTAGCCGAGGACGTGTGCGGCCAAGGTCCCGTACGGGTAGGTCCGGATGATGTCCGAATCCAGTCGGATGGGGCCGTCGACGGGGAACTGTTCGACAAAGCGGGCAACGGCTCGAACGCCTTCCTCGGTCGTGATGGATTGGTCGGCAACGGGGAAGGCTAAATCGGAAACCAAAGTGTAGGGAAGGGCGCGACGTTCGCGTAAGTGCTTCCTAAGGTCATCGATCTTGACTAGTCGTTCGGAAGGGGAGTCGACCGGGTTGGATTTAACGGGGATTTTGTTTTTCTTGATATTACGGCTCGTTGCATCGATGACGAACCAGACTTTATCAAGCCAACGCTGTAAGACATTAAGCCGCGCGGAATCCTGAATTTTTTCGCGGTCAATCTGGCCGGTTTCCCGGGCGCGCTCAGCGGCCAGCAACTTCCGGTATTCGGTTTGGAATTCCGGTTGGAGCTCGGAGAGGTCAGCTTTGACGCTCCAGCGAACGCGGTTATCTACAAGGACGTAACCGTTGCGGTCATGGATGCGACCTCGCGCAGGTGGCTTGAGGATGATGCGCCTACTTTGGGAATCAGACTGTTCTTTAAGGTCACCGGATTGTAGCCATTGCCGGACCAAAAGACCAGCGGCGACGTAGATGAAGCCGCTGGAGAAAATCCAGAAAACCAAAATCAAGCGGAGGCGTTCGATGCGGGTCGAGGGCAGTACTTTAAGGTCGTTGAGGTCTCTCATGGCGTTTCATTGGCCGGAGGCGTGTTCATGTAATCCATTGCACTATTTTGAATGAGCGACAGGGGCCAGAATAAGATAAGACTCACCAAGGCCGAGGTGATCAACTGAAGCAGAAGTTGGGGTAGGAAAGCGCCGAGAGGGTTGAAGCTTAATTGGCCAAGGGTAAAGGCAGTCGCGCAGAACCAGATGGTCGTGGCGGTGAAGTTCACGATGAGCGAGGCTCGCAGGAGTCGCGGTGCATTACGAAGCAGGGGCTTGTTGCTGGTAAGGAAGATCGCGATGGCAATCAACGCTAGGGCAAGAGTGCCGTCAGGGATGGGTCTACGGGCTTCGAACAGAAAGCCCACGCAGCCTGAAAACAGGACGGCTTGCCAGCGACGGAGCCGACTACAAGGCACGACGATGGCTGCCCCTGAAATGAAAACGTTGAATCCCCAGTGGGCCGTCCAATCCGACAATAAGTCCGCCGCGAAAAGCCACGGGTAGGTCGCTAGAAGGATGATGAGCCAGGACCAACTCATGCCTATTGGAAATCCTCGTAACGTTTTTCGAGCAAGATTTCTCCCGCCGCAGGATGGATCGGGACAAGGACGGAGACTTCCTGCAGTGAGAATAGGTTACGCGAGGGCTGGAGGGTGCCCTCCTTGAAGTTGCCTTCTTGGGTGGTGCGAATGTTGGAGTCGAGGGTACCGATGGTCAGGCCGGCAGGGAAGACTCCGCCCATGCCGGTGGTGACTACTTTGGCGCTTTGACCAGCGGGTGCGACGTAATCCGTGGGGATGACGGCGATTTTCGCCCGAGCTGTTCCAAGTGAATTAGCAGGCAGTCCGCTAACCAGCACGATACGTCCTTGTTCGTCGCCTTCAAGGTAGGCGGTGCAACGGAAGTTGGGGCTGGTTACCAGATCTACTTCGCAGGTGTTAAGGTGTACGAGGGAAACTTTTCCGATCACCCGGTCGGAGAAGACCACGGGACAACCTGGGCGAATGCCGTCGCTTCGTCCTTTGCGGAGAATGATCCGGTGCCACCAGGAAGAACTGTCACGTGATGCGACGCGTGCGACGATGGTTAGGAATTCCCTTGGTGCGGTGTAGCGCGCGAGTTCGCGCAACCGGATATTTTCCTGCCGAATATCTTCGAGCGTACGGACTTTCAGTTCGAGGGCGGCATTGATGCGCGCAAGATCCCTGGAGGCCGCCGCTAATTCCTCCGAACTTTTGCTCTTAAGTTCCCAAAAACGGGCCAAGTCCCTTCCTTTAGCGACGAGGTGAAGGGCCGGAGCTTGAAATTCGACGAACGCCTCTCGCGTGCCCATGCGGACGAAGCTGGGCGCCAAAATCCAGAGCGCCACAAATACGAAAAATGCGACGTAAGATGCCTTCGCGCCTTGACGGTTTTTATCCATGGCGGGTAAGCCCGCGGTGCTTAGTCTCGGCCGCTCCAGCGCGAGGAGTTGGCGAGGATTTTTCCGGTGCCATTGACCACGGCGCAAAGAGGATCTTCTGCGACCATGACGGGGACGCCGGCTGCTTCGGAGATCGCGCGATCGATGCCGCGAATCAAGGCGCCACCGCCGGCGACGACGATGCCGCTAAGATAGATGTCCCCTGATAATTCAGGGGGAATGCGCTCCAGCGAGCCCTTGACGGCTTCGATAATCTGGTTGATGTTATCCATCATGGCCTCGCGGATTTCTTGCGAGGTGAGATGAAGAGAGCGGGGAAGGCCGGTGACGGAGTCGCGGCCGCGAACTTCATAGGTAAGCTCTTGTTCGAGGGCGTAGGCCGAACCGATCTTAATCTTGATTTCTTCGGCAGTGCGTTCGCCGATGATCAGGTTGTAGGAATTTTTGATATACTTGATGATCGAGGTATCAAATTCGTCTCCGCCGACCCGAATGGAACGAGCGTGCACGATGCCACCAAGGGAGAGTACGGCAACTTCGGTCGTGCCGCCGCCGATGTCGACGATCATCGAGCCAGTAGGCTCTTCGACCGGCAAGCCGACGCCGATCGCAGAGGCAACGGGCTCAGGAATCGTGATCACGTCATCAGCACCGGCGCGATAAGCGGAATCCATGACGGCACGACGCTCGACGGCGGTGATGCCATAGGGAACGGCAACGACGACGGTCAGGTTGGTGAAAAGGGATTTGCGGGCCACTTTCCCGATGAAGTAGCGGAGCATGTGCTCGCTGATTTCGAAGTCGGCAATGACGCCGTCTTTCATCGGACGAAGGGCTTGGATGTCTCCGGGGGTACGGCCAAGCATCATTTTGGCCTCGTTACCGACCGCAATCGGTTTGCGGGTGCTGGTTCGGATGGCGACGACGCTGGGCTCACGCAGGACGACGCCGCGGTCTTTTAAGAAGACGAGCGTATTGGCGGTGCCAAGGTCGATGCCGATGGCTTGGGTGAATAGCCCGGGGAAGCGCTTAAACATCAGTGTCGTTTGGGTTTCCTTGATGAACCTCGGATTGGCAGGGGAGTCAAAAGTAAAGTGAGGTCAGCCGCCGCCTATCTTCCGTCATAAGATTCATAGAACCAGAGAGATAGGCTTGGAGTGCAGTCGGGGATTGGCGTCCCAGCGAAGTGATGCCTCTTGCTCAATCGAAGCGGGTGACTAAAAGGCGCTTACCCCAACCCCCATGATACCCCCGCTCAATCGTCGCGATTTTCTCAAATCAGCCGGCATGGCTTCGGCAGCTTTTGCCGTCGCCCGCCCTTGGCTGAATTCTTCCGCTCGGACGGTCTCCCCGAACGAGAAACTGAACATCGCCGCCATCGGCTTCGGCGGCGTCGGTGGAAGCAATGTGCGCAACTCGGCCGACGAAAACATCGTCGCCCTCTGCGACCTGGATTTGAAGCGCTGCGTCAGCACGATCAAGACACAGCCCAAAGCCGCGCTCTTTACCGACTTCCGCGAGATGCTGGAGAAGCAAAAAGACATCGATGCGGTCATCATTGCTACGCCAGACCACTCCCACGCTTATATCGCCATGGAATGCATGCGGGCGGGTAAGCATGTTTACGTTCAGAAGCCGATCGCCCATTCCGTGTTCGAAGCCCGCACGCTCACCGAAGCTGCCCGGAAATATAAAGTCGTTTCGCAGATGGGCAATCAAGGCCACTCCGGCGAAGGAATCCGGCAGGTCACCGAATGGATCGCCGCCGGGTTGATCGGACAGGTTCGCGAGGTGCATGCTTGGACGAATCGCCCGATCTGGCCGCAGAGTTCGGAAATGGAGCGGCCGAAGGATGTGCAATCGCCTCCGGAAGGGATGGATTGGAATAA
>DKND01000044.1:100194-118867 GCA_002470605.1 Opitutia bacterium UBA7397 | reverse complement strand
ATGGGTTGTCATATCATCGACCCTATTTTTATGGCTTTGAAGTTGCGCTATCCGACGAGCGTCGAAGGCAATGTCTCGACCGTATACGAGAGCTTTGGTCACGAGACCAAGAGCAAGAACGAGTGTTATCCGCGGTCCTCGATCGCGCGTTTCAAGTTCCCCGCCCGCGAAGGTTTGGTGCCCGTCGAACTCACGTGGTGGGACGGCGGTCTGATGCCTTCCCGCCCGGATGAATTGGAAGAAGATGATTCCTTTGGCGACCATAATGGCGGCTGTTTGTTCATCGGTGATAAGGCGAAAATCGTTTGCGGATGTTATGGTGAGAAACCTCGGATCTTAAATGCCGATCTGCGGCAGGAAGCTAAGAAACTTGCGAAGACCATTCCTCGCATCCTAGGTGGCAGCACCGGACACGAGAAGGATTGGATCCGGGCCTGTAAGGGCGGCGAAGCCGCTTCGTCGAATTTCGATTACTCGGGTCCCTTGTCCGAAATGGTTCTCATGGGTAATCTCGCAATCCGTTATCCGGATCGAAAGCTTCTCTGGGACGGTGAAAAGATGGAGGTCACCAATGATAAGGCCGCGAACGCCTATGTTCGTCGCCAATATCGCGAAGGGTTTGGCTTAGGCGTCTGATTTGACACCTAGCCGTTTTCATGCCCCTGGAGCTTAGGCGCTTAGGGGCATGCTTTGTTTAGAGCTTATAGCCTAAAGCCAGAGCGAGCAGAATGGCACCGCCGAGCACGATGCGATACCACGCAAACGGCCCCATACCACGCCGTGAAACGAAACTGACCATCCATTTCACGGCGATGAAGGCGGTCACGGCCGCAACGATGAGGCCGAGGCTCGCCGGTCCGGCAGGGTAGACTTTTCCTAACGCAGGTCCGAGTGACCACATTTTGTAGAAGGATGCGGCGGTGAGGGTGATGAGTCCTACGAGGAAAGAGAATTCGGTGGCCGCCGCGTTCGAGAGTCCAGCCAAGCGGCCTCCTAGGATGGTTGATAGCGAGCGGCTGGTGCCAGGAATCAGAGCGAAACATTGGCAGAGGCCGATGGTCATCGCCTGTCGAGGGTTGATTTCGGCGACTTCATTTTCGCTGAAGTTGACCTTCGGCAAGAGTTGTTCAGCGCCCAGAATGACGATTCCTCCAATCATCAAGGCGCCGGCGACGACTTCTATCGAGAATAAATAGGCGCCGATGGCTTCTTTGAAGAAGAGGCCGAGTAAGGCGGACGGGAAAAACGCAATAAGCAGCGCCAAGGCCAGCCGAAGGGCGGCACGTTCTCCGCGCATGAGTCCTGCGACGACGCTGCGCACACGTCCGAAAAAGACCACCAGCACGGCGGCGATTGCGCCTACCTGGATGATGACGATGTAGTCGTCCGCGACACGGTCCTGCGAAATGGGACGGCCTTTGTGGTCGCTGACATCCCTCACCATTATATTTTTATCATGCGGTACATTCATCAGCCGGTCGCTGATGATCATGTGTCCGGTCGAACTGACCGGTAGGAATTCAGTCACGCCTTCGACGGTGCCGGTGATCAAGGCGCGTTTATAAGTAAAGTTGGCCTGGGTCTCGGCAGGTGTTTCGGTCTGTTCGGCCGCAAGAGTGGTGAAAGTCGTGAGGAGGAGCAGGGCACAGGCAAATGGGCGCATGACTCAGGCTTGTCCGATTGGTTAGTTTTCCGCAAGCCTGTGCCGAAGTCCCCTTGTCGCTTGCCCTTGGGTTGGCTTCTCGCTTTATCTGGGTATTCCTATGTCGGCCTCCAGTCTTATTCCGACCACCGAGCCACGCTTTCAGGTTCCTGACGTCCATGGGCGCTTTGGGCAATTCGGTGGCATGTATGTCCCCGAGACATTGATGACGCCTTTGCTTGATCTGACGAAGGCTTATGCGGAGGCTCGACGCGATCCGGTTTTCCAAAACGACTACGCCGAGATGCTGCGGGATTACGCCGGTCGACCAACGGGGTTGTATTATGCGGAATCTCTGACGCACCACATCGGTGGTTCGAAGATCTACCTGAAGCGGGAAGATATGCTTCATACCGGGGCGCATAAGATTAATAACGTCATCGGACAGGCGCTGTTGGCCCGCCGGATGGGAAAGAAACGCATCATCGCCGAAACCGGAGCCGGCCAGCATGGCACGGCGACGGCCGCCGTGTGCGCCCGATTCGGACTAAAGTGCGTCATTTATATGGGGGCGACGGATATGGAGCGTCAGGCGCTCAACGTCTACCGCATGCGCCTGATGGGTGCCGAGGTCCGTGGCGTCGAAGCAGGTCAACGGACTCTCAAGGAGGCCGTGAACGAAGCCATGCGCGATTGGGTGACGAATGTCCGTGATACGCATTATATCTTAGGTACCGCCTACGGTTCGCATCCCTACCCGATGATGGTCCGTGATTTTCACCGCATCATCTCGATCGAATCCAAGCAGCAGATGCTCCGGGCCGAAGGCCGATTGCCGGACACCGTCGTGGCCTGCGTTGGCGGAGGCTCTAACGCCATCGGCTCTTTCTTTGAATACCTTGACGAGCCGTCGGTTAAGCTAATCGGCGTCGAAGCGGGCGGCCGTGGCATCCTGAAGGGTGAGCATGCGGCGCGTTTCGCCGGCGGGCGTCTGGGTGTGCTGCAGGGTTGCATGACTAATATCCTCATGGACACCGAAGGCCAGATCGAGGGGACGCACTCGGTTTCCGCTGGTTTGGATTATGCTGCCGTCGGACCCGAACACGCTTATTATCGCGAACGTGGGCGGGTTGATTTTGCTTATGCGACCGACGACGAATGCTTGGCGGCTTTCCAACTTCTATCGCGTATGGAAGGCATCATTCCTGCTTTGGAATCAAGCCATGCCGTGGCTCATGGTTGCAAGGTTGCGGCCGCGGGTCCTAAGGAAGGTATCGTGATGATCAATCTTTCTGGACGTGGCGATAAAGACGTATGGAGCGCCGCGCGTGCCTTGGGTACGGAGATAAAGCTCTGATCATGGGAGCGTCTTCGATGACCGGTTTCGGCCGCGCTGAGCTGAATCTTCCGGGTGTAAGGCTTTCCGTAGAAATCGCCTCGGTTAATCAGAAAAACTTACAGGTCTCGGTCTATGGGCCCGAAATCTGGTCAGGCTTGGAAGCGGTAGCCTCCGGCTGGATTCGCGCTCGCATGCAACGCGGCAAAGTGACGGCACGCATCACGCAAGCCTCGCAAGGTGCTCCCAGCGATAAGCTCTGGGATGGGGAAGCCACTAAGCGCTCCCTAAAAGAGTTGGAACAATTAGCCCTATCCATGGGCGTCCCTTATGTGGCGCCCTCGCTTGATTTGATACTTAAGCTGGCAGAATCACGTCGCGGCAATCAATCTGCCTTGCCTGACTTCGCCGTTGTCGAATCTCAACTTCGCCTTGCGTTTGATGCGGCGTTGGACGGAATTTTGAAAATGAGGGCAGAAGAGGGGAGGGCCTTAAGCGTCGATTTACAGCAGCGCCTCGATGCGATGCAAAAAATGGTCTTAGGGATGATGGACGCCGAGCGCACCGGTCCGGTCCGTCACCGTGACGCTATGCTCAAGCGATTGCAGGAGGCTGGCCTGGCCCTTAATGTGGCCGATGACCGGGTATTAAAGGAGCTAGCCCTTTTTGCTGACCGTTCGGACATAACCGAAGAAATCGTTCGTCTTAATAGCCACCTTTCTCAGTTTAAAGCCGAGTTGGAGATGCCCAATTGCGGTCGAAAACTCGATTTTCTCGTCCAGGAACTCCTCCGTGAGGTCAATACGATCGGGAGCAAAGCCTCCGAAATCATGACAACAAAGCTGGTTTTGGAGGCTAAAACCGAAATAGAGCGGATTCGGGAGCAGGTCCAAAATCTGGAATAAGGTTTTTGGGGTGTGGTATTGCCACCTTGGCTTTCCCATGCCTTTGTCTATCAACACTTACGCATCTGGCCATGTCCAACAATCTAACTAAGCGAGATATCGTTATCAAAATTTTTACGGATAAAGGCTATCCGCAAAAGCATATCCGCGACAGCGTCCAGATGACGTTGGATGCGATCAGCGAAGCGTTGCTCGCTGGGCGCGATGTTGAACTCCGTAATTTCGGAGTATTTCAGGTACAGGTCCGCAAGAGTCGCGTGGGTCGTAATCCGAATCGTCCCGAGACGGATGTGATTATCCCCAAGCGTGCTGTCATCAAATTTAAAGCCGGTAAAGAACTGAAAGCTAAATTGAAGTCGTACGACGTTGAAAAGCCAGCGCAGTAAGCGCCGTCGCTCATGTCTGATATTCGATCGCTCCCCGGGTTCCGGGAGTTTTATCCCGAAGACCGTGCGGTCTTAGGTCATGTCATGGGCGTATGGCGTCAGGCCTGTCGTCGTTATGGTTTTCGTGAATGGGAGTCGCCCGTGCTCGAGCCTTTGGAACTTTTTACCGAAAAGTCGGGTGAAGAGATTGTTCGGCAATTGTTCAATTTTGAAGATAAGGGCGGGCGTAAGGTCAGTCTTCGGCCGGAAATGACGCCTTCGTTGGCTCGGATGGTCGGGGCCAAGGCCAACGGTATGCCTAAGCCTATCCGCTGGTTCGCCATGGGCGAAAACTATCGTTACGAAAAACCCCAGAAGGGCCGCTTACGCGCCTTCTATCAACTGAATGCGGATTTGCTCGGTGAAGCTGGACCGGCGGCGGATGCGGAAATCATAGCGTTGTGTTCCGACTGTCTCATCGGCTTCGGGCTGACGCAGGCCGATTTCCGGATTCGTATTTCCGATCGAACACTTTGGTTCCGTTACTTGGCGAGTTTGGGGGTTCCCGAACTCCAAGCCGCCGCCGTCCTCAGCGTCGTCGATAAATTAGAGCGCGGTTCGTCGAAAGATTTACTCGAAGCCATGACGGTGGCGTTGGCCGGCACCTCGGTTGATCCGTCGCGGGCCTTGGAACTTTGCCGGGCCTTTGCGAACACCCGTTCTTTGGCAGAGCTGGAAAGCTTATCAGCCAATGACGAAGCCATGAAGGCTCGATTGGCGGAGTGGAAACAACTTTTGGCTACCTTGCATTCGATGGGTTTTTCGGAGTGTATCGCCATCGACCTGACAATCGTACGCGGTCTGGCTTATTACACTGGGTTCGTCTTCGAAGCCTTCGAGATCGGCGGCGAAGCCAGGGCTCTCGCCGGGGGCGGCCGTTATGATGCGTTGGTCAAGAAGCTTGGTGGACCTGATCTCCCTGCCGTCGGTTTCGGCATGGGTGATGTCACGCTGCGCGACCTTTTGGAACTTAAGAAACTTATCCCGGTTTACGCCGATGGGCCGGAATTTTACGTCATGATCTTGGGTGAAGACGCCCGTCCGGCCGCGCTGGAGGATTTAGCGAATCTACGTCGCTCTGGTTTTCGCGTGGAATATAACCTTAAGGACGGAAAAATCCCTAAACTTATTCAGGCTGCCGAAGTCGCAGGCGCGAAGTATGCGCTTATTTACGGCGGCTCCGAGGTCGCCAACGGCGTCGCAAAAGTCCGCAGCATGATGGACCGTTCCGAAGCCGAAGTGCCGCGGACAGATCTGGTGCCCGCGTTGCGGGCGGTCCTCGCGGAAGGCATGCGTGCCGTCCAACCCTGAGCGGCGATGAGCGAACAGGGACGCCAATATCAGGCCATGGCGAAGACCGCCTCCTGGACATTGGTTTCGCGGGTACTTGGACTTTTTCGCGATCAAGTTACTACTTACGTCTTTGGCGCGAATGCGGTAGGCGCGGCTTTTCTTTTTGCATTTCAAATCCCTAATCTCTTCCGGCGATTATTGGGCGAAGGTGCTTTAACCGCCGCCATTGTTCCGGTGCTGGCGGATAAGCAAGCGCGTGAGGGTAAATCGGTTGCTTTCGGATTCTTAAATTACGTGCTCCGAAGGGTTTTTCCTTGGACGATTGGGCTGACGTTAGTCGGCATCGGCATATCGTTGTTATGGTCCATCTCGGCATCGGATGCGAAACAGCAAATGGCGGCCGAGCTGACGGCTTATTGCATGCCATACATGCCCTTGATCTGCATCGCTGCTTTATTTACTTCCGCCGTCAATCTAAGTGGCCGCTTTGGCTTGGCGGAATTCGCCTCGGCCATGCTCAATCTTTGCATGATTATCGGACTGGGGCTGTTCGGGATTAATTTCACGGACCCGAATGACATGATGGCAAAGGCGCGTTGGCTCTGCGCCGGGGCTCTGGCCGGCGGAGCGTTGCAGCTCTTGATTCCGCTTTGGGGACTGAGGCAGGAAGGTTGGAATTTCCGGTTGATGAATAAGGATGTCACGGCTTGGCAGGTCTTGCGGGTTGCGTTCATCCCCGCTGCGCTAGGTGCCGGCATCCAGCAGATCAATTTCTTAGTCTCGCGCAGTCTGGCCTTCAATGTCGATGGCGCAGGCTTGACCTATTATTACATCGCAAATCGTATCGTGGAGTTGCCGATCGGTTTATTCTCGGCATCGATCGCGACGGTGATGTTCCCTGCTTTGGCGACGGCATTCGCCGAACGGGACGAGTCCGCCTTATCTCGCAATTATGCCCGCGGCATGCGCCTGATCTTGGCCGTGAATATCGGAGCAGCCGTCGGTTTAGCCGTCTTGTCCGAGCCGGTGATCAGGCTGCTCTTTGAAATGGGTCGTTTCACCGCGGCCGATTGCATCAAGACCCGCAACGTCTTGGTTTTGTTCGCGCTTGCCATGCCATTTTACGCTATGATTTCTCTGGTCACGCGGGCGCTCAATGTCGTCGGTAATACCCAGGCGACCTTTCGTGCCGCCATCCAGGCTGCGGTCATTAACATCCTCGGGTCGATTTTAGCGATCGCCTGCGGTTATGGTATCGAAGGTTTGGCCGTGGCCAATGCCGTCTCAACGGTTTGGCAGTATGCCGTCCTGCGGAAGATGTTGGCAAAATCCGCACCGGCCTTTTTGACGGAGAGTCTGCGTCGTCCGTGCGCCCAAGTGCTCACCGGATCATTGTTGATGGGTTTTGTCGCTTATCATTCTTACCATTGGATCATCGCATTACGTCTCGCCACCCAACTTAACGGCAAGCTGGCGCTATTTTTGGCGATGCTAATGTCCGCCATTTTATCCGCCACAATCTATGCCGTCTTCTTGGATTGGCTGAAATATCCCGAGCGCGATATGATCCGCACCTATGTTAATAAACTGATTCGACCCGCCGGATACCAATTCAAGGTTTAATCTTCAGCGCCCGTAAAGTTTGCGGACGGTACCTGCGCACCAAGGCCTCAATGGTGGCGATGGTTTCATGGTCAGCGATACCATCGACTTTCGTTGGACGGAAATGACGTTGAAAGGCTTCAATCGCTGACTTCAAGCCGGCCTCCCCGGGTTCGATCCGATAACCATACGCAGCAAGGAGTTTACGAACATCGTCGGGTTTAATCTTAACGGGAGCCTGGAGGTATTGAGCGACTTCGTCTCGCAGCGGCCAAGCACCGACGCCCAAAGACGCTAATTTGGCCCAGGGAAATAAGATGCCCGGGTCGACCTTGCGGCCAACGGCGATGTCCGAATGTCCGAGTACTTCGGTTGGATTGATCTGATGCCGGCGAATGATGTCGGCGCACAGCGTAAAAAGTACCTCCGTCTGCGCAGCGGAGTATGGGTGGACGTTGCCGTCCAAGTTGATGATCTCGATGCCGATCGAGTGTTGGTTCATACCCTCAAGGTTACTCCATCCGCTTTTACCCGCATGAAAGGCGGACTTTGATTCAGGGACCAACTGAATGACCCGCGGACGGATTTCATCGGTGACGATATAGTGAACGCCCACCCGATGGGCCTCCTTGTGGCCTTGGAGGACATCCAGGGCGGCGGGTAGGGGAGATGCCGTATAGTGCAAGATGAGGGCACTTACTTTACCTTTTCGGGGTTCCGATCCCACGGAAACGGGACCCTGTTCGATTCTCAGACCGGTGTAAGCCGGCCGTTGAGGTATCGCNNGAGATAATCATTAAAGGCCCCCAATATGACCGATAGAAAGTAAACATAAGCAGTGCCTAAAAGGGATATATAAATGTTTTTAAAGCCCAAGATAATATAACTTAAAGTTATAGTTACATTGATTTCATTATATTTTAACTAATTAGACATAATTTATATTGTGCGAAATAGATACCATGGGGCCGGAGGGGTCGCAATGAGTTATTGATTGCTTGATTGGGAACGCTCATAACTCGGTCTTAATCTAATATTAATCAAGCCACCCCAGAACATTTATGAAAGTTGCCCGACATATCATTGAGGCTCGCCGTGAAGCGATCGCCAAACTGCTTGGGAAAGTCGGTTACGTCCCCGTCTTAGAAATCTGCAAACAGTTTAACGTATCTGAGGCCACGGCCCGACGCGATCTGACCGAACTTGAAAGCCAACGCCGTATCACGCGTACTCACGGCGGAGCGCTATCGGATTTTAACCGGAATTTCCCCCCGCTCGACGATCGTAAGATCGAAGACGCCGAAGCGAAGCGTAAGATCGGCAACTTGGCCGCATCCCGCGTCAAGGCCGGCATGACGGTTTACTTGGATTCAGGATCGACGATATTTTTTGCCGCCGAAGCCATCGCCTCCGCTGGGATTTCGGATTTGCAGATTGTGACGACCTGCCTTCCTACGGCCCAACTTATTTCCTGCCTGCCTGGTGTAGAAGTTTATATTCCAGGCGGACTCTTCCTGACTCGTCACGCCATGGTCGCCGGTGATCGTACTTTGGAAGAAGTCGCCCGTTGGAATTTCGACGTCGCCCTGCTTGGCGCCGAAGGAATTGACGAAAATGGTCTTTGGAATTCGCAACGCGACATCTCCCACCAACAACGCGAGGTCATTCGTCGCAGCGATGAAGTCTTGATTTGCATGAACAAGATTAAGCTCGGTCGAGGCGGACCTTGCGCGGTTACCCGCGATGTTACTTCACTTTTTTTGGTCACCGATGCTGATGCCGCCACAGTCCAGCGTGCCAAGGTTAAGTTGGCTGCGGACCATGTCCTGACCGCCGTCTAAGTTAGACCCTCTCTGTGAAGAAAAATCCCACCATCTATTTGTTGGCGAATGGCGACCTGCGCGCCTCGGCTAATCAAAAGTGCGAAAGCGCTCAATTGGCCATGGAAGGTTTGCTTTGCGATGCCTTGCGTCGTGAAGGTCGCAAGGTCAGACGGGCCCATGGTTTTCGTCCTGAAGTCGGACACAGCTTCATTGATTCGCAGAAGTATGGTATGGAAGTTTTTCGTAAAATTCCCAACGAGGCGCCCCTCATCGTCGCCGAGGCTGTCTGGCAATACTCGCATCACCTTTTGCCGGGTCTTCTGACTCATCGTGGCCCGATCCTAACCGTCGCCAACTGGTCAGGCACTTGGCCTGGTCTGGTCGGAATGCTTAATTTGAACGGCTCCCTGCTGAAAGCCGGGGTGCGTTTTTCGACGCTATGGAGTGAAGAGTTTACCGATGCAAAATTCCTTAAGGGTTTACGTACTTGGTTGAGGGTCGGCAAAGTTAGCCACCCTACTCCTCACGTCCGTAAACTTGGCAAAGCATCTTCTAGGGATGCGATCTTGGGTCGACGTTTCGCACAGGAATTCAGACGCCGCAAATCAATCATGGGGGTTTTTGATGAAGGCTGCATGGGGATGTATAATGCCATCATTCCCGACGAGATCTTGCATCCGACCGGCGTTTTTAAGGAGCGGATGAGTCAATCAAGTCTCTACGCTGCGATGCTGACCGTAAAGGCCTCGGAGGCCTCAGATGCTTTGCGCTGGCTGGTTAGCAAGGGTTTGACGTTTGACTGGGGTAAGGACGAAAAGACCGAACTCACCCGCCAGCAGACCTTGACCCAATTAAAGATGTATATCGCGGCCGTGCGTTTGGCCGACGAGTTCGGCTGCGCGACGATCGGTATCCAATATCAGCAAGGGCTTAAAGATCTCGCGCCAGCTTCGGATCTGGTCGAAGGCTTGCTCAATAATCGAGAGCGTCCGCCCGTGTTTCATGCCCAAAGTGGCCAAGAGTTGTTCAAGGGCGACGCCCTCCCCCACTTTAATGAGGTCGATGAATGTGCCGGTTTGGATGGTCTAATCACCTATGAACTTTGGAAGGAACTTGGTTATGATCCAGAGAACACGCTCCACGACTTACGCTGGGGTCGCCAATATAAGGGTAAATCGGGTCGGCGGATGATTGATGAATATGTCTGGGTATTTCTGATTTCCGGTGCGGCACCCGCCAAGCATTTCATCGGAGGTTACAAGGGCGCCCGTTCCGAACGTCAGCCTTCCATGTATTTCCGTCTCGGCGGTGGTACGCTCAAAGGTATTTCCAAACCCGGTTGGATTGTCTGGTCTCGTATTTATGTCATGAATGGTAAGCTGCACGCTGATCTCGGGCTCGGTGAGGTTGTCGAACTCCCGCAGGCGGAGACCGATGAGCGTTGGAAACTTACGACTTCGCAGTGGCCAATTATGCATGTGGTCTTACCAGGCATTTCCCGAGATGAGATGATGGCCCGCCATCCTTCCAATCACATCCAAGTCGTGTATGCACCCTCGCATGAGGCTGCGCGTCGAGGCTTGGCTGCTAAGGCTGCCGCCTTCGCCGAGTTGGGTCTGAATGTTTCCCTCTGCGGAAAGTCAAAATCCTGAAGATGTCCGCCGAAGCTATCCAAAGTCTGCTCGAACTCTCCCATCAATTGGGCGGCGACCGTCTCCGTATGGCAATCCTCGGTGAAGGGAACACTTCCATCCGCCTTGATGCCGATACTTTCGCCGTCAAGGCCTCAGGTTCTAACTTGGCTACGTTAAAGGCCGGTGATGTGACCACCTGTCGTTTTAATCGATTGTTACCTTTGATTGAATCCCAAGGAGCTACCGATGCCGAAGTCGATGCGGCATTATTTGCTTCGCGGATCGATGCATCGGCGAAGAAGCCATCGATCGAGGCACTGTTTCACGCCTACTTGTTGACCTTGCCGGGAGTTAACTGCATCGGCCACGTCCACGCCATCGCTGTGAATCAGATTTTATGTTCAACACGGGCACGAGATTTTGCCGAGAAGCGAGCCTGTCCGGATGAGATTGTGATGTGCGGGATCGAATCTGTCTTCGTGCCTTATGCCGACCCTGGACTGGGGCTTTCCCAGAGCATCCGCCAAGAGGTTTTGGCTTTCGTTAAGCGCACGGGTCGCGACCCAAAGATTATTTTATTACAGAACCATGGCATCATCGCCGTCGGTCCTTCGCCCAAGGCTGTCCTAGGTTCGCTCCTGATGGCGGAAAAGGCCGCCGAAGTCTTCGTGGGTGCCGCTGCCCTAGGTGGCCCGGTTTTCCTTACCTCTGCCCAGTGCGAACGAATTGCCGGCCGCCCTGATGAGCATTATCGCCAAAAAATGCTTGGTTTGTGATCCTTTGACCCCTCCCCTCTTTCCCTATGTCCAATTACCTCGCCATTGATCTCGGAGCCGAATCCGGACGTATCATCCTCGGGACCTTGAAATCCGGTAAGTTTAAGATGAAGGAAATCCATCGTTTCGCTAACGGGGCGATTACGGCTAATGGCACCCTCCGATGGGATATCATTCGTATCTTTCGCGAAATCCGCATTGGCTTGGCCAAGGGGTCTAAATTCGGACCGATCAAGTCGGTCGCCTGCGATTCTTGGGGCGTGGACTACGTGATGCTCAAGGGAGATGGTCCGTTGCTCTCTTTGCCTTTCACTTATCGCGACGAAAGAAGTTTCAAATCTTATGAAAACGCGATGAAGCGTTTTTCGCAGCGGGAAATCTTCGAAGGCACGGGTATTGCTTCAATTTCCATCAACACCCTCTATCAACTTTTTGATGATGCGTTGAATCGCCCAGAGATCCTGAATTTTTCAGATAAATTCCTGCTCATCGGCGATTATATTACTTGGCTGCTGACGGGTAAGGCGCGAGCGGAAGAAACCTTGATCTCAGGCAGTCAGTGTTGGGACACGCGAAAAAGGGACTGGGCCTGGCCGGTCATCAAGAAACTCGGCATCCCTAAGCATATTTTTCCTAAGGCCGTAAAGCCGGGCGTGAAATTGGGCAAAATGTTGCCCTATCTAGCCAAGGAGACCGGCTTGGCCAAAACCGAAGTCGTCACCACCTGTGCGCATGATACTGCCGCCGCCGTTGCCGCTGTGCCAGCGACGAAAGGCGATGACTGGGCTTATCTTTCTTCGGGTACTTGGTCTCTGCTTGGGGTGGAATTGCCGAAACCCTTGGTCAATGAGACCGTTCGTAAGGCGAAATATACCAATGAGGTTGGGTTCGGGGGCACGTCCCGCTTCCTGAAGAATCTGGTGGGGCTTTGGGTGCTTCAGGAGTGCCGAAGGGAGTGGATGGAAAAAGGCGAAGTCTCGGATTATGGTCAGATCGTCAAACTCGCGCTGAAAGCCCCTTCGTTGCGTTCGTTGATCCGCCCGGATGATGTTCGCTTTGCCAAGCGCGGGGACATGGTCGCGAAGGTGCAGGCTTTTTGTCGCGAAACGAAGCAGCCCGTGCCGAAGACACACGGAGAGATAGCCCGTTGTGTCCTGGAGTCGTTGGCCTTGCTTTATCGAATCGAAATGGACGGCATCGAACAACTTACCGGTCGAAAGTTGAAACGCCTCCATATCGTCGGCGGCGGTTGCCGTAATGCTTTGTTGAATCAAGCTACCGCCGATGCGACCGGACGAACAGTCATCGCCGGCCCAGTCGAAGCCACGGCAGCGGGAAATATTTTAGTTCAAGCCATTGCGATGAAAGAAGTCTCGAACCTGGACAATTTACGTCAAATCGTTCGAAAGTCTTTCGCGGTAGTGACTTACGCTCCCAAGCCATCCCCCGATTGGACGGCTGCATTAATTAAGTTTAATGGTTTAAAGAGAGCATAAAACCTCTTAATCCACATCCACCTTTCCACGTAAAATCCTATGTCCTCCTATAAGTACGTCTCAAATCTCTGGAACGACGCCGAAGCGGCGAAACTCGATCCGGTTGCTCGGCTGGTCTATCGCTCCAACAAACTTGGGGCAGACCAACGGATTACCAACACCGGGGGTGGCAACACTTCTTCGAAGATCATGGAAAAGGACCCCCTCACCGGTCGCGAAACTTCCGTCCTTTGGGTCAAGGGTTCTGGTGGCGATCTCCGTACCAGCAGTCGCGAGAACTTCTCATCGCTCTATCAAGATAAGCTGATGGGCCTCCAAGCATCCTATGCCGCCCGGACGGATAAGGGCCTTAAGTCTCAGGCGGAAGACGATATGGTTGGGATGTATAACCACACGACGTTCAATCTGAATCCGCGGGCATCGTCCATCGACACTCCTTTGCACAGTTTCCTTCCCGGTAAGCATGTCGACCACATGCATCCTAATGCGATCATTTCGATCGCCGCCTCGAAGAATTGCGCTGCCCTGACGCAGCAGATCTTTGCCGGCAAGATGGCCTATGTGAAGTGGATGCGACCTGGTTTCGAATTAGGCTTGGCCATGCAGGATATCTCCAAGCAACAGCCCGATATTCGTGCAATCATGATGGGCCAGCATGGTTTCATTTCGTGGGCGGATGACGACAAGGCTTGTTACGAGCTGACCCTGGCGATGATTGAACAAGCCGGCGCCTTCATCGAAGCTAAGTTCCAGGCCAAGGGCGGAGATGCCAAGGCATTTGGCGGGGCTTTGTTCCAGACACTCGACGTGGAAAAACGCCAGGCGACTTTCGCGGCGATCCTCCCCTGGCTCCGGGGCCAAGTTTCTCAGGAGAAACGTTTCATCGGCACGATCCAGGACGACGAAAAAATTCTCCGTTTCGTCAATTCTAAGGATGCTCCCCGACTTGCTGAACTCGGAACCTCTTGTCCGGACCACTTCCTGCGTACCAAGATCAAGCCTCTGTACGTGAATTGGAATCCGCAGACCGAAGACGTCGTGTCACTTAAGACGAAATTGACCGCTGCCTTGACGCAGTATCGTAAAGATTACGCAGCTTATTATGCCGCCTGCAAGCGTCCGAACTCGCCTGCGATGCGCGATCCGAACCCGACCGTCGTGCTTATTCCTGGATTGGGCATGATCGCATGGGGTAAGGATAAGTCCGAATCTCGCGTCACGGCGGAGTTTTATAATTGCGCCGTCGAAGTCATGCGCGGTGCTGAGGCTATCGACGAATACATCGCCCTGCCCCAGCAAGAAGCTTTCGACATCGAATATTGGTTGCTCGAAGAAGCCAAACTCAAGCGGATGCCGGCGGAGAAAGAACTCGCCCGTCAGGTAATTATCGTCGTGGGCGCCGGTTCAGGCATCGGCAAAGAAACTGCGCACCGTCTGGTTAAGGAAGGCGCCCATATCGTCTGCGTCGATAAGAACGTAGAAGCTGCCCAAGCCACGGCCAAAGAGATCACCGACAAGTTGGGCTCCGGTATCGGCGTGGCTGGCACGGGTCTTTCCAACTGCGGGCCGGCCATCGGTCTTTCCGGCGACATCATGGATCGTAGTTCTATCCGTAAGATGCTCGACCAAGTTGCGCTGGCTTACGGTGGCTTCGATTCCATCTGCGTCACCGCCGGCATCTTTGTGTCGCCTGACACCACCGGACATATCCCCGACGACAAGTGGGCGCTGACTTTCGCGCTTAATGTCACCGGAAGCTACCTCGTCGCCGACGAAGCCTTTAAGACTTGGAAGGAACAAGGTCTCCGCGGCAATCTTGTGCTGACCACGAGCGCCAATGCTGCCGTGGCGAAGAAGGGTTCCGTCGCCTACGATACCTCTAAGGCTGCTGCCAATCACCTCGTCCGCGAGATGGCCATGGAGCTTTCGCCGCTGATTCGTGTCAATGGCGTCGCTCCAGCGACCGTCGTTCAAGGTTCTGCCATGTTCCCGCGCGACCGAGTGATCGCATCGCTTGCGAAGTACAATATTCCCTATACCGATGATGAGGCGACCGATTCGCTGACCACGAAGCTCTCCCGCTTCTACGCCGATCGGACTCTGACCAAGAATCCCATCACCCCCGCCGACCAGGCCGAAGCCTACTTCCTACTCGTGACAAATCGCCTCAGCAAGACGACCGGACAGGTCATCACCGTCGACGGCGGCTTACACGAAGCGTTTTTACGCTAAAATCGTGCGCGTCTCCCTCTTCGTTCCCTGTTTTGTCGATCAACTGACCCCCAAGGTCGGTCTGGCTACCGCCAAAGTGCTGAAAAAACTCGGACACGATGTAGAATTCCGTGCGTCGCAGACCTGTTGTGGTCAGCCATCCTTTAACTCCGGACAATGGGATGTCGCCCGTGAAGCCGCGATTCGCGCATTGACGGTTTTTCGCGGCGCAGAAGTCATCGTCGGACCATCAGGTTCCTGCGTTGCTATGATGCGTAATTTTTATCCAGAACTGCTCAAGGGGACCGCGCATGCCGAGGAAGCCGCGGATTTAGCCTCCCGGACTTTTGAATTCTCGGAATTTCTGGTTAAGAAATTAGGCGTCATCGACGTCGGAGCTAAGTTTGCTAAAAAAGTCACCTACCACGACGGTTGCCACGCTTTGCGTGAGCTGCGTCTGAAGGAGGAACCTCGGCAATTGCTGAGAGCGGTCAAAGGTCTGGAGTTGATTGAGTCCGAAGAGGCCGAAACCTGCTGCGGATTTGGCGGTCTTTTTTCCGCAAAATTCCCGATGATTTCAACGGCCATGGTCCAGGTCAAAGGCGGAGCTTTGGCCCGAACAGGAGCAGACTTCGTAGTCTCTGCCGACCCCTCTTGCCTATTGCAGATCGGTGGATGGCTTTCGCGTGAAGGTAAACCTATCTTGCCCCTCCATATCGCCGAAGTCCTGGCTTCCGACGCTTGAGCATGTCTGACGCCAAATCAATTTTCCTGAAGGACGCCACGGTCAACGCCGCCGATGGGGATCAACGGGCCTTCATCCGCAAGGCTCTGGGCGGTTATTATACCAATCGTGACTTGCAGAAGGCCCGTTATCGCGACTGGGAGATGGCCCGCGATGTCGCGTCGATGGCGAAATGGACCGCCGTCAATGATCTTGCGAACGTCCTGGAGAAATTCGTTGGTAATTTCGAGCGCAACGGTGGCGTCGTCCATTGGGCACGCGATGCCGCCGAGGCTCGTGCTATCATCCTGAAGATCGCCGAAGACGCGAACGCCAAGGCCATCGTGAAGTCCAAGTGCATGACTTCCGAAGAAATCCATCTGAATGATGCCCTCGAGAAGGCCGGATATGGCGTGGTGGAGAGCGATCTGGGTGAATTCATCCAGCAGTTACGCGGCGAAGCACCCTATCACTTCGTCTTTCCATGTATGCACGTGAAGCGCGAAGCCATCAGCGAGCTTTTTACCAAGCATCTCGGGACCGCCCCGACGGACAGTCCCGAGGAGTTGACAATGATCGCACGACGTCACCTGCGCCAACTTTACATCGATGCGGACATCGGCATCACGGGAGCGAATTTCCTGATCGCGGAGACCGGTCAGATTTCCATCACCGAAAACGAAGGAAATGCCCGTCTGACAGCGGCTTTGCCTCGGATTCATATCGCGCTTTCGGGTATCGAGAAGGTGGTTAATTATTTGGATGATTTATCGGTCCTGCTTCCGATGCTGGCCACGGCAGGTGCCGGTCAGCCGATGACTTGTTATAATACCTTATATTCTGGACCGCGGAAGAAGGGCGAATGCGATGGACCGGAGCAGTTCCACCTCGTGCTCCTGGATAATGCACGTACGCGCCTTTTGGCTGATCCGGAGCAACGTGATGCGTTGCACTGCATTCGTTGCGGCGCTTGCCTGAACGTCTGTCCGATTTTTAAGAATATCGGCGGTCTGGCTTACGGAACGACCTACCAAGGCCCGATTGGCTCCGTGATCACGCCGCACCTGCGCGGGTTGAAACAATGGAATCACCTTTCGGGTGCGTCCTCGCTATGCGGGGCCTGCACGGATGCCTGTCCTGTCCGCATCGACCTGCATCACCATCTGCTTCATAATCGCCGGAATGCCGCCAAGGAGTCGCCGACTCTCTTTGATCGCCTTTTCCATAACGGTTTCAACTTCGTCATTAAACGCCCCTGGCTGTTCGCGGCGGGTGGACGAATTTTCCGTGCGACCCTGCCTTTCTTACAGAAGCTACCTTTGCCCTACATGCGCGCTTGGATGAAGACCCGCGACCTGCCGAAGGCTCCCTCCCAATCATTCCGCGATCAGTGGAAGAACCAGAATGTCTGACGCTCGTTCCGATATTTTCGCCCGCATCCGCGAGGCCCTCAAGGTGAAGGCTCCGAAGCCACACCTGAAAGGCGATGCCAATGCTGGAAAGAGCTCCGTGGCTGCCAAGCCGTGGCTTCCCGAAGGAGGAGATGATGCCGAAGGCAGTCTGCTCATCCTTGCCGAACAGCTTGCGAAACTGAAGGCCGTGTTGATCCGAGTTCCCGATCGTGCTTCTGCCTCTAAGGCCCTGGCGAATCTGTCGCTTTCGAAGAAATGGAAGAAAGTCGCGTTCCATGGGCATGAGCTTCTGCGTCCGATTGCTGCCGGACTGTCCTGCGAGACGTGGGAGGCCGATGCCTCCTTTGATAAACAGCGTCTCGAGGGCTGTGACGCTGGTATCACCACCTGCGAATCCATTGTTGCGCAACTCGGCTCTATCCTGGTTTCCAGCGCCACTTCCGGAGGTCGTGCCTTGTCCGTCCTTCCGCATGTCCACGTCGTCGTCGCGGAGGCTGCGCAAGTCGTGCCTGATCTCGGAGCCGCCTTGGCTTTGGCTCGCGCCCGTCATGGCGAGCAACTGCCAAGCATGCTGTCTTTCATCACCGGACCTAGCCGGACTGGCGATATCGAGCGCATTCTTGTCCTCGGTGCCCATGGTCCGAAGGAACTTTACCTCATTCTTATCGGTTGATGACGATGAGGCTCGCTCCCCACGTCGCCCTCTTCGTTGCAACGCTTGCCGGCATGGGCGCAGAGGTGAAGCCTGTTAGATGGTCCGGCGAGATCAACGTACCTGATCCCGTTGCCCTCACGGTCGACGAGGCAGGTAATGTCTATGTCTCATCGACGACGCGTCGCAAAGCAGCGGACCTCGACATTCGCGAACATTCATTCTGGATTACTGATGATGTCGCCCTGACCTCGCCGGAGGAGAAACTTGCTTTCTATCAACGCGAACTGGCTCCCGGAAAGCTCAAGGTACCGCGCGGTGGTCTCAAAGATCATAACAAGGACGGCTCGATTGATTGGAAGGACCTGACATTCCAAAAGGAATCCATCTATAAGCTCACGGATACGGATCATGATGGCATCGCCGATAAGGTCACCGTTTTTGCTCAAGGCTTTAATGCTCCCGTTTCTGGTATCGCCGCCGGCGTGATGTATTTCGATGGCTGGGTTTATGTCACGGCGATTCCTGACGTCTGGCGCCTCAAGGATACGGACGGCGACGGTGTCGCCGACGTTAAGGAGCTGGTCGCTACAGGTTTCGGCTGCCACATCGCCTACGCCGGGCATGACATGCATGGGCTTCGCCTTGGTCCGGACGGACGGATCTATTGGAGTATCGGCGACAAAGGCCTAAACGTCACCAGTAAGGAAGGTAAGAAATTCTATTACCCCCATCGCGGTGC
>DKND01000044.1:44409-100130 GCA_002470605.1 Opitutia bacterium UBA7397 | reverse complement strand
GAGCGTCTCGTCTACCTGCTGGAAGGTTCGGACTCCGGCTGGCGCTGCCAAAATCAGTACATGAAACTACAAGGTCGGTGGATGACGGAAAACATGTGGATGCCTAAGGGCGCCCCCAATCAGCCTTTGTTCATCACGCCCCCGATCGCGAATTATTCCGACGGTCCGGCCGGCTTCCTTCACGAACCAGGCCACGCCCTCGATGGCGATTTGCGCGGACACTTCTTTCTGGATCAATTTCCTAAGGGAAAGTTGGACGCCTTTACCTTGGAGCCTGAGCAGGATTCTTTTCGGCAGACAAATCTCCGGACGATAAGTAGCGGTATCATGGGTATCGGCATGGCCTGGGGCGTGGAGGGAAAAGCTTATTTCGCCGACTGGATGGGAGGGTATCCCCTCGACGGCAAAGGCGCGGTCTGGCGATTCGATGTCGCTCCTAATGTCGATACGTCATCCGAGGCCTTTCTTTCCAAGCCATTTTCAGTCTCGATTCCCCAAGCCGAACTTCTTGGTTTGCTAGGTCATCGCGACCAACGCGTCCGGGTCAATGCCTCGATACGCTTGGATCGACTGGGTGCTTGGGCTGAGATGCTCGCCGTCGCAAAAAACCCTCAAGCAGCTCGTTTCGCCCGTATCCATGCTATCTGGGGGTATGGGATGGGCGTACGTCACGGTAAGGTAGCCGATGTCTCCGCTTCACTATCCTTGCTCGACGACGCTGATCACGAAGTTCGGGTTCAGGCGCTCAAGGTGTTGAGTGAAGCCAAGATGAACGATTTACTTCTCGCAGCGTCCTTACGACAACTCGGTCAGATAGATTTACGCGTCCGGACGCAAGCCGGTATCACGCTCGGAAAAATGGGAGGAAAAGTTCCCTTCAAGGATTTTATTCACGACGCTGAAGCCGACTTGCGCCTGCCTTGGTTACGCCACGGTCTGGTCACTGGCCTTGCGGGTACTCAATCGGCTGATGATCTTCTCGCTATTGCCCAGTCTAAGTCAGATGCGGAAGCCGTCTTTGCGACGCTGGCACTGATACGTCAGAAATCGCCGCTGCTCGGGAAACTTTTAAATCACGTCAATCCCGATGTCGTCAATGAAGCCGCCCGGGCGATTCATGATGATGAGGGCATCCCATCCTCCGGTACCGCGCTTGCCGAAATCTTTGGTGCTCCAGGCCTACCGTTTCAGGCGGCTCGTCGCGCGCTCAATGCCAACCTGCGTCAGGGTGATTCTGCCGCATTGCGCCGGCTTCTGGAGTGGATCTTGGCGCAACCCGCCGGCACTCCCCTCCGGCGGGAAGCTTTGAACGCCCTTCTTGTCTTTGATCAGCCTCCCGTGCTTGATCTGGTTGACGGTACGGCCAAGAAATACTTGCCACGTGATAAAATTGAAATCGGCCGGCTCTTGCGGACTTACCAAGATCAACTTCTGAGCATTCAACAATCCGAGGAACGCGCCGCGGTGCTTGAATTGATGGTAAAATATGAATTAGACCTGCCCTTTCCTGTCCTTCTCGCCCTCGCTGAGGATCTTAAGACTGCTTCGGGTGTTCGGTTGCAAAGCCTGCGACTGCTGGGTCGAAAGAAAGATCAATCTGATACCATCATCCATGCGCTTTGTAACGCCGCTGGAGAAGGCAACCCCTCGGAGGTTCGCATCGAAGCGGTCAGCCAGCTCTTTGCCCGCGATGCCGCTTCTGCCATGAGCATGGCACGCCTGATCCTTAATTCAAAATCGGCCAAGATACCCGAAAAACAAGCCATGGTGACAGTACTTCGCGGAAGAAATGATTCTGAATCCCTTAAGCTCCTCCAAGAACTTGTCGCCCGTCTCGTCGCTCGTAAGCTAGATTCCGGGTTAAAATTAGACGTCTATGCCCTTGCCCGACAATCTGCCTCATCGGAAATGATTCAGATGCTCGATAAATATCTCCACGCCGGACCTAAAGGTGGCCTGAGGATGGCATCGCCCGAGATTCCTTATGAGTTGCTGACCGACGGAGGCGATGCGAACCGAGGTAAGGCTCTCATCAACGGACACCTTGCGGCTAATTGCATCGCTTGCCATCGGGTCGAATCGGATGAAGGCAGTGAGGTCGGTCCTAGCCTCCGACAGGTAGGGCTCCAACGTACCAAGGATGAGATCGCTGAATCATTGGTCGAGCCATCGGCTAAGATTGTCCAAGGCTTTGGAATCGGAACTATCACCTTGAAGGACGGGACCACTCTTACTGGAAGCGTCATGACGGAAAACACCAAGAGCGTTGATTTCAAGTCAACGGATGGAAAGACGCAGAAAATCTCCGTCAGCCTGATTGCTTCGCGCACCCCGCCCGTTTCCGTAATGCCCCCTATGCTCGGGATCCTCACACCTGAAGAAATTCGTGATGTCGTGGCCTATCTTTCAGCCTTAAAGCCCAAGACGACCAAGAATAAATCAGAGAAAATGAAGAAATAGGCAATGTGGGGTTGAGTCTGACGGCCGTTAGATTGGAATGCTCGTATGCTGTTTCGTTTCCTGCTGCTCGCTCCGTTTCTGGTATTCGGCCAGACTTCGCAGGTCAGCGATTGGTCAAAACAAATGGACAGTTGGGGGAGATTGGCTCCCATGGTGCGGCTGCAAAATATAAAATGGTCCGAGAACGGCCAAAAATTGGTGTACTCCGTTGCAGATGCCGAAGGCCGCATGACATGGAAACTCGTCGATTGCGGTAAAGGTCAGGTGCGCTTGGCCTACGATCAGGTCAAACTCGTCGATCAACTTTCTCTGGCATTGAACCAAAGGGTCTCTCCGCGAAACCTGCCGTTCAAGTATATCGAGCCAATGGACGATGGTAGAATCATTCTTGTCGGTGAAAAACAATCTTGGATTGTTGAGGCGGACGGTCGGCTGACTCCGAGTAAGGTCTTGGCCGTAAACTCAACCCGCTCTAATGCCAAACGTAGTCGTTCTTCTTCCTCACGTTCGGAGAATTTTGCCAACTCCGGCAAGCTTTCGGATCTGTCCCCGGACGAAAAATGGAAAGTTTCTTTTTGGGATGGCAACGTGCTTCTGACCGAGGTGGCGAAACCGAGTAATGTCCTTGTCATGACCTCTGATGGTCAGGCTACCAACCGCTATGTCGGGCCAGTATCATGGTCGCCGGACAGCAAGAATTTCGCTCTTTGGCGCGAACAGGTGGTGCCTCCGAGGATGTATAAGGTCATAAATACACTTATTAATAGCACCAAGAGTGTTCCCTACGCTCGCCCGGGCGATGATGTTACGGAACGGACACCATTGGTCTTTTCTGTCCTCAAGGCGGAAGCATCGCCCCGCCCTCCCCTGGAAGTATTGCCGCGCTCGTATGAGAATACCCGATTGGATTGGACGGCCGATTCGACCCGTGTTCGTTCGCAGTATACCGAACGCGGCTTCACCGGACATGGCGTCATCGAATATGACGTGACGGCCAAGCAATGGCGTACGTTGCTCAACGAGCATGATCCGAAGTTCGTTTTTACTTCAGGCGGCCGTTTTCGCTATGACCTAGACGAGAACAGTACTTTATGGGCATCCGAACGCAGCGGCTTCCTTCATCTTTATCACGTCGATTTGCGGTCAGGTACGACCCTCAGCGCCGTCACTTCCGGTAATTGGGTGATGAAGCAGGTCAAGTTTGTCGACACCAAGGCCCAAGAGGTCGGTTTTATTGCCTTAGGCCGCCAGCCCAGCGAAAATCCATATCAACAGCATTTCTGTAAGGCGCTGTTTAACGGGACCAAGGTCATTGACCTGACGCCCGGCGACGCGGATCATTCCGTTGAGTTCGAGCCAAACCGTCGCTACCTGATCGACACGGCCTCACGGGTGAACCAGCCGCCCGTCTTCACCTTAAGAAGCGGAGATAATGGACGCGCCATCGTTCAGCTTGAAACTACTACGATCGCACCCCTGGCCAAGGCCGGCTGGCAACCCCTGATTCCTTTCCATACTAAGGATCGGGAAGGGAAATATGACATCTGGGGCGTCATCCTCCGTCCTTACCCTTTCGACCCGCAGAAGAAATATCCGGTCTTGGAACATATCTATGCCGGTCCGCACGGTTCTTTTGCGCCGTATAATTTCAATTTGCTTAATCGCAATTTATACGAGGCTTCCCTGAGCGGATTCTATGTCGTCCAGATGGACGGGCGCGGTACCTATAACCGTGGCAAGGAGTTCCAGCAGCAGATTTGGCGTAATCTCAAGGATGGAGGATTCCCCGATCGTATCAAATGGATCAAGGCTGCCGCCCAGGTTGAAAAGAACATGGATGTCTCGCGTGTCGGGATTTTTGGCGGTTCCGCCGGCGGACAGAACACCGCCCACGCGATGCTCCTTTACGGAGATTTCTATAAGGCCGGTGCGGCCGATTGCGGTTGTTATGACAATCGCATCGATAAGCTCTGGTGGAACGAGCAATGGTTGGGCTACCCGCTTGGTCCCTGGTATTCAGAAAATTCCTGCTCGACCTATGCGTCCCGCCTGACCGGAAAGCTTTTCCTGAGCGTCGGAGAATCCGATACCAATGTGGATGTCCAGTGCACTTATGATTTCCGAGATGCATTATTGGCCGCCGGAAAGAAAGATCTTTTCCAGCTTCATGTCATTCCCGGGGCTAATCATGGGGCCGGTGAATCCGATTCCATGCGGGAGAAACGGATGCAGTTCTTCCTGAGCGCCTTAGGCTTACCTCGCTAATTTATGTCCCTCCCTTCGCCCGGCTTAATCGAACTCCGGATCGGCCACGTCGGACAACTTTTCAATACCCTGGACACTTCACCGTTCCATGAGCGGGATCTCGACCATGATGCCGAAGAATTCATCGTCGGCTGGGCGCGCGAACACGATGATGGTGCCCAACTCCATATCAAAGTTATCTTGCGGCAAGAATTCGCCCCATCCACCACTGGGCTCATCCAAGAGTCGATTAGGCATTATTTTAGCTACCGCGCCAAAGTCACCCGCAGCGATTTGCAAGAGTTGTTCCGCGAAGGTCGGACCACCTTGGCGATTGGGATTGTTTTCTTGGCTTTAACCTTAGCCCTTCGAAGCGTGGTCCCGAGTGAGCCTGGTGTGGTCAATACTTGGATTCGCGAGGGATTGACGATTTGCGGCTGGGTCGGCCTCTGGAAGCCCATCGACATCCTGCTTTATCGCTGGTGGCCTCTCCAGCGTCTCAGAGGGCTTCAAAAGCGCCTTGCGAGCTGTCCGGTCGAGGTGATTTTCGAGTCTTAGCCGTCCGTCGGCCATCTCGGTGACAAACGGCGAGGAAATAGGCATTCTTACGACTTTTATACGATGATGCGTTGACAGTGTCATGGAGTCCCGCAATCCCAAGACCTTACGCAATGCAGAATTTCGCGAGCCAGTGTCTGGATCAAACAAAGGCACTCTTAAAACTCAACTTCAGTTCCATCGCACCGGATGGCACTATCATCCCGGTTTCCGGCGAGGTAACCCGCGCCGATGAGCCTGGTCATGCCGCCTTGGCCTTTGGGGAATACTATCGCGCCACCGGTGAGCTGACCTTGGAGCGTCAGAATATCGTCGAGATCGTCACCCGCACCATCACGGCCCAGGTTAGGCTGAGCCAGGGATCGGATAACGGCATGGCATTCGCTTGTCTTGGCCTGTTGGCTTTCGGACCGACCCGCGAGCGTAACCCAGTCTGGGAGCAACTGGATGAATCGACGCGCAAGTCGATCGAAGAGCGTCTGGCGATCGTCCACGACCATCATGACCATGTTCAGGCTTTTGATATCGCCAAGGCGGTATGCCGCTTCTCCTTTGGTCTTTCGAAAAAAGATGAAACCGGTCCGCTGGTCGATCGTTTCATCGAGCGCATCACGGCGAATTCCACCGGAGGTTTCCATGACGAAGCTTCCCGTGCCGCTCACGCCGAAAACTTCGGCGGCGTCTTCGATCTCTACGGTATCGTTGCCCTGATTTTCGTCCGGCAGGCCCTTCAACTTCATGCCAACATCCAGGTCCGTGATGCGAAGCTGCCGAAACTGAGGACGCTTTCCGAAAAATATGTCCGGGTGATTATGGATATCGTCCGCGAAGACGGCACGGGTTGGTGTTTCGGACGCGGTATCGGTGCCTATGGCCAGATGCATTGCACCACGTTGTTGCTGCAAGCGCTCCGGGACCGATGGATCGCGGTCGATAAGGAACCTCAAGCCCGTGACTTGGTCCGCCGGCTCTACACGAATTTCTTCACGACCTTCTTTGATGCCGAGCACGGCTTGATCGTAATCCGTGACCATGAGCGGGATACGATTCCCGGGCACACGACGCGGATGGCAAATTTTGATGCCGCTCGGTACCTCTCCCAGTGGTCCCGTTTGGCTAAGACGATCGGCGGGTCGCTTGACGTCGTGAAGCCCGTAACGCGTCTCCCCGTTTGCCGTTATTTCTCTTTCGATAAATCTCCCCGTAAAGAGCAGGGTTTGCTCTCCTACCAGGATCCGGCCTCCGGCTTGCACGTTTTACTTCCGTTGGTGGCGGCTGGATCGCATCGTTATTCTGACTCCTTAGCATTCCCTCATATGCCAGGAGTGATGGATTGGCCGTCAAATCAGGTTACCTCTCCTTTCATTCCGGAATTCACCTTGGGCGGCAAGATTTTCACTCCCTCCTACTATGGTAAGAATGCCCAAGTCGCCATGGGGACTAAGTCCGGCACTTATCATTTTCGTTACGAACAGCCGGATCTCATCGATCGGGACGAAAAGCTTTCGGTGAACTTGGCATCCATGAAAGTGGACTGGGAGTTCGCGGGTGGCCGGATGGTCGGTCGTTTCACGCTCACGGCCAAATCTGCCATTGTCTTGGAAGAATTCCGCCTCGTGCTTCCTATCGCCTCGACGCATTCCCGGATGACCCCTGGTAACGCATTGGTACTTGGTCCAGAATCCCACCGCTGTGAAGTCCTGAAGGACGATTTTCATGCCGCCTGGGCGGAAACAAAGGTTGTCAGCGAAGACCCCCGCCATCGTACCTGCTGGGGTAAGGTCCATTTCTATCAGATTTTAGAACGCGATAAGCCGATGGCTCTCCGGGCGGGCATGAGCTACACCCTAGAAATCGCTTACCAGCCTCATATTGTCCCCGCGGGTGGCTGACCGGTCCTTGCGCTAACTGCGCGAAATAAAGGGGGGTCTCGTTGCCTTCCCAGTCACTTTAGGTGAATGTTGCGCCTTCGGGGTTGTCCTACCCCCAAGCTCCATCCTATCCCTTTAATTAAGTTTTCATGCCTAGCTCGTTTTACATCACTACGGCCATTGATTATGCCAATGGCGCTCCTCATCTCGGTCATGCTTACGAAAAGGTGCTGGCGGATGTCATCGCACGTTATCGACGGATGCAAGGATCTCGGGTCCATTTTCTGACTGGATTGGATGAACATGGCCAGAAAGTCCAACAGACGGCCCAGAAGAGGAACATTGAGCCTCAGGTGTTCGTCGATGAGATCGCTGTCGGATTCCGCCAGATGCTCGTCGATCTCGCAATTTCGAACGATGATTATATCCGGACCACTGAGCCCCGTCATAAGGTAGTCGTGCAAGATTTCTTGCAGCGGCTTTACGACCAAGGGCTAATCTATCTGGGCAAGAAGACCGACTGGTATTCCACCCGTCAGGAGCAATTCCTGACCGATAAAGATCGAAATCCGGATGGTTCCTGGCCGGATATTTACGGCGAGGTCACGCAGACGACAGAAGAGAATTATTATTTCAAACTTTCGCAATTCCAGTCTTGGCTGGTAGAGCATCTCACGGCTCATCCTGACTTCATTAACCCACGCTTCCGGCAAAAGCAGGTCCTTGAGTTCTTGAAAGAACCCATGAACGATCTCTGCATCTCACGTCCGAAGACGCGTCTGACGTGGGGTATCGAATTACCGTTCGATAAGAATTACGTCACTTATGTCTGGTTCGACGCCTTGACCAATTACTATTCCGCCGTCGTTGATCGTGATCTTTGGCCCGCGGACGTCCACGTGATCGGCAAAGACATTCTTTCCCCGCCGCATGCGGTGTATTGGCCGTGCATGCTCAAGGCCTTAGGTTTGGAGCCGCCGAAGCAGTTGCTCGTGCACGGTTGGTGGACGATTAATAATCAGAAAGCCTCCAAGAGTGCGGGAAATGCCGGCAGTACCTTACATTACATCACGACTCACGGCGCCGATGCCTTCCGTTATTACCTTTGCCGTGAAATGGTGGTCGGACAGGATGCGGATTTTTCGAACGAAAGTTTCGTTAATCGCTATAAAGCCGACCTCGGCAATAATCTGGGTAATCTCGTCAATCGGTTGTTGAATATGGTGGGTCGTAATTATGCGGGCCTCATTCCTGCGCCGGCCGCAGACGAGCCATTGGAACAAGGGTTGCGGGCTTTGTGGACGGACACAGAGGCCAAACTTTTGGCGTCAATCGATGACTATCAGGTCAGTCACGCGCTGGAGACCCTCTGGGTTTTCATCAGCGCCATGAATGCCTATATCGAGGCGCGAGCTCCCTGGAAATTGGCCAAATCCGCGGAAACCGCCGATCGCGCCCGATTAGATTCCTGCTTGGCTCATGTCGCAGAAGGTCTCCGTCTGGTGGCGACGGTTTTATTGCCCGTCATACCGGCCGCTTCCGCTAAGTTACTTGCTAACATCGGGCGACCTGTCCCTGCGACCTTCGCAGGACAGTTGCAGTGGTCGCAGGTATGCACGCAATCCAAGGTAGCGGAGGCATGCATTCTTTTCCCGCCGGTCGACCTGCCTGCCTCGCCGGCGTCGGCTTAATCCTGACTTGAAGCGGTCTTTAATCATTGAACACCGTGAATGATGCCGACGAAGAGTTGAAGCTGCTGACCGAGGCTGAAACCATTCGCGATGGAGAAGGCTGGATTTCCTATACGTTTGCCACCGCTCCGTTGGACCCCTTGGCGGTCTTGGAGACGATTGATGAGCCGGCACCGCGTGGCTATTTTGAAAATCCTTCCCGGAAACGTGCGCATGCCGCCGGTAAGCCGGTTATTGAGTGGAACGGACGTGGACCCCGCCGTTTTCAAGCCGCAGACCAATGGCTGGCTAAAATCAAGTCCAAGATATCTTCCGTCGGTGGCTCACCTCGCATCATCGCAACTTTCCCTTTTTACCCCGGTGACGCCGATACCGGTATGGATGCCAAGCTCTTCTTGCCGGCTTGGCAGGTCATCACGGAAAATGAACTGACTTTGGTGACCTTGGCCGAGCCCGCTTCCTCGGGTTGCGCGAAGCGCTTGATTGAACGGGCTGAACAGTTCCGTAAGTTTACCTACCGGTCTGATCCTCCTGCCTCGCGTGCACCGATTCCAACAGTGTTGAATGAGGTCGGTGGAACATGGTTTCCCGCAGCGGTCCAACGTGCCACTGAACTTATCAAAGAAGGAACTTTCGAAAAAATCGTTCTTTCCCGCGCCTTTATTTGGCGACGCAAAGAAGCGTTCAGCAGTTACGCTACCTTGCATCGCTTGCGACGCGCCAATCCAGCCTGTCACACTTTCTTAGTCGATGAACCGGACGGTGCTCTCATAGGTTCGACGCCAGAAACCCTCCTTTCGGTTTTTGACGGCGAAGTCCGAACGGAATCGGTGGCTGGGACCACACGTCGCGGTGAATCAGCTTCGGAGGATGCCAGTTTGGCCGAAGCCTTACTAACCAGTGACAAAGATATCCGCGAGCATACCGCTGTCACCGCTTCGATCCTAAGACGCCTTCGCATGGTCGGAGTCATCGCTGCGACGACGCGTAATCAAGAGCTTTTACGTCTGGGAAATGTCATGCATTTACGTTCTCCAATCGTCGGTCGGATGCCGGCAGACCGGCGTTTTCTTGAAGTAGCGGGCGAATTGCATCCGACCCCGGCGGTCGGGGGTAAGCCGCGCGAACTTGCCTTGCCTCATATACCCAGATTTGAGCCTCACGATCGTGGTTTATATACGGGTGCCGTTGGTTGGGTCAGTCTTGATGGGGTCACGGGTAAGCTTTTTGTGGCCTTGCGTTGTGCGCGTCTTCGCGGTGCCGAAGCCCGGGCCTTTGCGGGCGCAGGTATCGTCGCCGGTTCGGATCCAGAAGCTGAATCTACGGAGACAGAAATGAAATTGCGGACAATTTTGGAGGCGTTGATCTAGGTGGTAATCGTTTTACAGAGGGTGCTTTCGGCTTCGGTAGAGGTGGATGGCGTCTGCGTGGCCCGAATCGGACACGGTTACTTGCTGCTGGTTGGCCTGGCGGGCACGGATACGCCTGCGGAGGTCAAGAGACTGGCCACTGATGTTTCAAAGGTAAGGCTGATGGAAGACGAGCAAGGCAAGATGGGTCGGACGCTCCAGGATGCGCAGGGAGAAGTCTTGGCGGTCAGTCAATTTACCCTCTTGGCAAGTTTTGCGAAAGGAAATCGACCGTCATTCCATGACGCCGCCCGACCTGAGCTGGCCGAGCCGCTTTTCGACCAATTTGTTCGGGAATTAGCCGTGCTTATCGGGCAAAAAATTCCTACCGGTGTTTTTGGGGCAGACATGAAAGTCGCCCTGATCAATGACGGCCCAGTGACGGTCGTCCTGACCTAGTTTAATCTTTGCTTCCCAGCTCCGATAATCTAACGATTTGTTCGCCTCATGCTTTCTGTCCGCATCATTCCTTGTCTCGACGTCCATGCCGGTCGTGTCGTCAAAGGTATAAAATTTGAGGAATTACGCGATGCTGGCGACCCGGTGGCGGTCGCGGCGGCCTATGAAAAGCAAGGAGCCGACGAACTGGTTTTCTTGGATATCACGGCCTCGAGTGATGAGCGTAAGACAATCGTAGATGTCGTCGAAAGGACCGCCGATCAGGTGTTCATGCCGCTGACCGTCGGCGGTGGCCTGCGGTCCGTGGCCGATATCCGTATCATGCTGAACGCCGGAGCGGATAAAGTTTCCCTCAATACTGCAGCCATCCAGAACCCGGATTTGATTTTGGAAGCCGCCCGTAAATTCGGCAGTCAATGCATTGTTGTAGCAATCGATGCCAAATGCGTAGCCCCAGGAAAATGGGAAGTCTTCACCCATGGCGGAAGGAAGCCCACCGGTATCGATGCGGTCGCCTGGGCCAAGAAAGTGCATGCCTTAGGCGCCGGAGAAATCTTACTGACGAGCATGGATCGCGATGGAACCGCAGCTGGTTATGACGTACCGCTTAATCTCGCGGTATCCTCCGCGGTCGAAGTTCCCGTGATAGCTTCTGGTGGAGCTGGAACGCTCGACCATTTGGCGGAAGTTTTAAAAGATGGCGGCGCCAGCGCGGTTTTGGCCGCGAGTATTTTCCACTTTGGAACCTTTACGGTCCGGCAAGCGAAAGAGCATCTAAAGTCCGTCGGCTTACCTGTCCGTCTTTAAGAAGCGTTTTTTTCTGGTGCTGGTAAAGCCTTAGGCATGACTAAGACCTTATCCAGCCGGTGGCCGTCCATGTCGATGACTTCGAAGATGTGTCCGAGAGCTTCGACTCTGTCGCCTTCATTCGGGATGCGCCCAAGCGAACGCATGATGAACCCGGAGATAGCGGTGAAGCGTCCCGTACCTTCACTAGGGAAGCGGCCGATGATTCCTGTGGCTTCACGAAAGTCATCAAGCGAAACAACGGCATCGACTACCCAGCTGCCATCGTCTCGCCGCCTTACAGGCTTGGGTTGGGTTACGGGTGAGCCTTCGTTGGGTAATTCTCCGACCACGGATTCCAAGACATCATTGAGAGATACGACGCCGCGCACGCGCCCGAACTCGTCGGTGACCAGCGCCAGATGTATCTTATCTTTCCGGAACCGCTCTAAGAGCTGCGTTCCGGTGCTATGTTGCGGCACGGTCGGAGATTCGGTGAGGAGGTCTTTGATCGAGGCACTGCCGGTCAGGGATAAGTTGGCCCAGAGTCTTTTCACTGAGACAACCCCAAGATGCCGGTCGGTTGATCCTTTGAAAACCGGAAACCAAGTATGCCCTGAGGCCACTACTTTGCGCCAATTTACTTCTTCGGAATCATCGAGATTAAGCCAGACGACGCGATTACTTGGCGTCATGAGTTGTTCGGCGGTAATCAGGTCCAAGGATAAAGCGCCATGAACCATCCGATGTTCGGATGCGTGTAAGACTCCGGAGGCCATGCCCTGGTCCACCATCATGCGTAGTTCGTCTTCTGACATGGTGTCTTCCGGGGCGCGTTTTTTACCGAACAAGAACATGACCACATCCGCACAGGCGCTCATGGCGTTGACGAGCGGGGAAGAAATGGCGGCGACGAAGGCCATGGGGCGCGAGAAGTTCGCGGCCAGACTTTCGGGTTTGATCAGCGCAAGTCGCTTGGGAACGATCTCTGCAAAGATTACGGTAAGGGCTCCGATGGAGAAAGAGATGATTCCGCCTGCTACGGCGTGCGCATGTTCCGCTCCCCATGCCCACGGAAGTTGCGCGAGGACGGGCGTGAGACGATTGGTCAGGGGCGTTCCGCCATAGATGGCCGCTACGATACCGCCGAAAGTCATACCGACCTGGACGGTGGAGAGGAACTTCGAAGGGTCGGCTAGGAGGGCCAGCGCAACCTTGGCCCCTTTATTTCCTCCTTCGGCCATTTTGGCTAAACGACGGCGATTAGCTGAGACTAAGGCCATTTCTGCCAAAACAAAGAAGGCCGTGATGAGGAGGCAGGCGCCTATAAGGATGATTTCCACTGCCTATTTGTTATGACGGAGAAGACTATTTCGTCAAATCCGCTTGTTGCTGGCCTCTCCTGCCCTAGGTTTTAGCCTGAATGGCGACTTATTACGACGCAATCGTGGTTGGCAGCGGTATCGGGGGCTTGAGCTTCGCGCTCAACTTAGCCAACCGAGGCCTTTCCGTCGCTATTGTCACAAAGAAGACCAGCTCGGAGTCCAATACGAATTGGGCTCAAGGTGGGATCGCTTGCGTGACTGATAAGACAGATGATTTCGCAAGCCATGTGCAGGATACTTTGACGGCGGGTGATGGGCTCTGCGACGTCGATGTCGTGAGGCATATCATCGAAGCGGGTCCGGCGCGGGTTGCTGAACTGATCAGTTGGGGCGTCCATTTCGAAAACGGTACAGATGGACAACCGGATTTAGGCCGCGAAGGCGGTCATTCGAAGCGAAGAATTTTGCACGCCCGCGACATGACCGGACGGGCGATAGAGTCGGCGTTGCTGCGCGCAATCGCCCGTGCGCCCAAGGTGGTCATGATGGAACATCATCTTGTAGTCGATCTAATCACCCGCGCCAAGAACGACGCCACCATCGCCCCAGGTAGTGATGAAGATCGCGTATTGGGTCTGCATGTCTTGAACACCCGCGCGTCTAAGGTAGAAACTCTGGCTGCACATACGGTTATTTTGGCGACAGGTGGCATCGGACAAGTCTATCAGTTCACGACTAACCCGGATATCGCCACTGGTGATGGCGTCGCAATGGCTTATCGGGCTGGAGCGAAGATTCATGATATGGAAATGGTGCAATTCCACCCGACCGCGTTGAAGGCGCCGGATGGAAGCCGGGCTTTGATCTCGGAAGCTGTCAGAGGCGAAGGGGCGATTTTAAAGGACATCAATGGTCGGGCTTTCATGAAGGATTTCCATCCCCTAGGTGACTTGGCTCCTCGTGATATTGTGGCCCGGGCGATTGATTCGGTCATGAAGCGCGATGGTTCCCCCCACGTCTTACTGGATGCCACGCAGGTCGCTTTGGGTCATCTTGCGGAACGTTTCCCGCATATTTATGAAACCTGTCGAAAAGCCGGCTTTGACCTGACTAAGGAGCCGATTCCAGTCGTCCCGGCGGCTCACTATCTCTGTGGGGGCGTTGCGACTGACCTATCAGGACGAACATCGCTTCCAGGGCTTTATGCCGTCGGCGAAGTAGCCAGCACCGGCCTGCATGGCGCTAATCGCTTAGCCTCCAATTCCTTGTTAGAAGCTGTGGTTTTGGCTCACGACGGAGCCAATGCGGTGTGCGAAGAGATTGCCCGTCGGCCGCAGTCAGCACCTCCCGTTCTACCTGAATGGATCGATGGCTCGGCAGGAGATCCCGATGAGCGTGTCGTCTTGATTCATAACTGGGATGAGCTTCGCCGAACGATGTGGGATTACGTCGGCATCGTCCGTTCGACGAAACGTCTGCAGCGTGCCCGGACGCGGATCAGTATGTTGGCCGATGAGGTCCGAGAATATTACTGGAATTTCCGGGTTGAACCACGTTTGCTGGAATTACGTAACCTTATTCAGGTAGCTCAGCTCATCATCGAATGTGCCCTACAGCGGCATGAAAGCCGGGGACTCCATTACACTTTGGACTACCCGGATAAATTGCCTTCGGCTCAGCATTCAAGCATACAACGTCAGACTTTTAAGCCATGAAAATAGCCATCGTTGGTGCCGGTGCCATCGGCGGTTGGTATGGCGGTTTATTAGCTCAACGCGGCCATGAAGTGCATCTGGTCACTCGCCGTGATGCGGCTTTCATCACGACAAACGGTTTGACTCTTAAGGCGGGTGATACGTCCAAACTGGTGCAGGTGGCGTCGGCGGTTATGACTACCCAGCCGATCGGCCTTTGTGACCTGGTCGTAGTTGCCACCAAATCTACCGCCAACGGGTCGCTCCCTGCCCTGTTACGTCCGGTGTTAGGGCCCAAGACGGTTTTACTCACCCTGCAGAACGGCATGGGGAATGTGGAGTTTCTCTCTCAAATCCATCCCGCTTCACTGATTGTTGGCGGGCTTTGCTTTGTTTGCATCAATCGCATTGCCCCTGGTGTCATTGATACTCAACTCGCGGGCTACGTTCGGATGGCGGCGGCTCAGGGGCCATGCAATGCGGTCGTGGAGACTTGCGTGAGCATCTTTAAGGACGCGGGCGTTGAGTGTGAGTCTGATGACTCCTTGGAAGGTATCTTATGGCGCAAACTCTGTTGGAATATTCCTTTTAACGGCCTTTCCATCGCGGCCGGGGGAGTGACCACGGACAAGATCCTGGCGGCTCCCATGTTGGCGGAGCGTGCTCTTAAGCTCATGTCAGAGGTAAGTGCAGCCGCCGCAGCTCGTGGTCACCCGTTTAAAGCGAGTCATATACCTTCGCAGTTCAAGGTTACCGAGACGATGGGCGCCTATCGCCCTTCAAGTCTGATTGACTATCTGGAAGGACGTGAGGTCGAGGTGGAAGGAATCTGGGGAGAGCCTCTCCGTCGCGGGGAATTAGCAGGTATAAGCATGCCAGAACTGCAGGCTTTGAAGGCAGAAATCCTGGCTAAACTGAGCTTCCGAAAGCCCTAAGCTTATTTATGAGAAGCCGCACCCATCTCTGCGTGAGGGAGGCGTGCTAGGATCGCAATGACTTCCGAGTTGGCGCGGGATTCGTTCCAGAAGTTGGCCAAGACAGCGGGACCAGAATCCGCATCAAAGAGGCGCTGGCCGGACTTACTGAAGAGCGACAAGGAAAGTGAGAGGGAAGAGGAATCATTGCGCACGCCTTCTCCCTTGCGAACGCGCCAAGAGCTTCGGAGGGTGGCGTTGGCCTCGTTGCTGTTGGTGGCGATGGCATAGCCCAAGCGCTGTAATTCTCGGACGGCCGTGTCGTGGACGGCGTTGTTGAGTGCGTTGGTTTCGCTTGAATTAGAAGGCGCCGTGTCTGCCACATAGACCTTGGTTACCGATTTGAGCTCGTTCGAAGTCGTCGGGCTCGTATTACAAGCGACAGAAATTAAGGCAAAGAGCGCAACGAGGGCCATCTGGCCGAGACGGGGAAGGTTCATAACTTGTTTATTACTCGTTCTTGCGATTAGACAAGTCGGGACATCATAAGGGAGAGATTGACCCCGATAACATCGGGCTTTTCCTTAATATTTCGATGAATTTGTTCGTTAAGTTGCAAACTTTACCGCCCGCCTGTCGGGTATTCCCTTCGGCTTCATGACCTTATGGCAATCGTCCAGGCAGTAACTTTTGATTTAGCCGGAACTTTGGTCGTGCCCCACCCCTCCGTCGGCACGATCTATGCGCGTTGCGCCCAGCGGCACGGTGTCGATGTTCTCCCGGCGTTTCTTGATGCGGCCTTTCCGCTGGCATTCAAGGGCGGGCCCCAACGGTCGAAGCCCGAAGTTTTTTGGCGAGAGGTCGTGCAGCGATGTTTCGGCCCTTCCCTGCCAGCCGCAAAACTTGAAACCGTCTTCCAGGAATGCTGGCATGCTTTTGCAGATGAAAAGAATTGGCGGCTTCAGCCCGGTGCGGTCAATGCGATTACGGCAATAAAATTCTTAGGCATCAAAGTAGGCGTCCTCTCTAATGCTGACACCAGGATGCGCCAAGTCCTGGAGGCGAAGGGCTTAGCCAAGCATCTCGACGGAATATTCCTTTCTTCAGAAATAGCCCTCGCCAAACCGGATGCGAAATTCTTTTCACATGCTGCGCGGCAACTTGGCGTCGCAACCTCCGCGCTGGTCCATATCGGTAACGATCCTTTGCTCGACGGTGAAGCGGCCAGAGATGCGGGAGCAACCGGAGTCATCGTCGGCGGCGCCTATGCGCCTGAACGTTGCTTACGGGCGGAGAAGCTCATCGAGTTGCCTTATTTAATTCGCGCCTTGGTCACCGAGGGTAAGCAGAAGGGTAAGTTTTCCCGTACCGTACTCAATCTCTTGGCTAATTTGAGCGGCTTGCCTGAAGACCGTGGGCGATCGACGGACCGACCGCTTAAGACGATGGACGATGCGGTGGCCGAAGCTTTCAAGAAACTGCGTTTAGGACGACCCGTACCGGAAGACGCCATCATTGCGCATTGGCATGAACTTTTGCCGCTTAAACTGGCGAAACGTTGCGCCCCGGTACGCGTGCTTGAAGGCGGCAAACTGGTAGTCCAATGCGAAAACGCTGTCATCAAATCGGAAGTACGTTTTCATGAACGGTCCATGCTGGCTAAAATCCGGCTGCTGCGGGGCTGTCAGGATGTTCGCCTGATCAGTCTCGTTAATGCTTAGTTGGAGTTGCCGGGTTCAAACGGCTTATGGAAGGTCTCCTTGAAGTCATAGACCTCTGCAAAGTCTTCCAAGTTGTCCTCAGGCGAACGTCCAAACATGCCGGTCTCAATGATATTAAACACGATATTACCCACGTCACTGGATTTCTTCAGGCCCCAGTTTTGGAGCAAGGGGTAAGACATTGGTCCGTAGGTCGTCAGGACGTGCTGCCGAAAGCCTTCCAGTAACTGAGGGCCGGTGACATGTCGGTTGACCAGGCTTTTCCCTTTCTTTGCTTCGCCGTAGACTATTTTTTGCGCGTGATCTAAGCCGACCCTGACGAGATCGTAGGCTTGTGCCTGGTAGCGCGGATCCTTGGCACGGATCAGGCGGACGGCTTCATCGAAATTCATCGGGAAATCAGTTGGGTAAGCTCGTTTAAAAGGCGCTCATTCTGGGCAGTGGTGCCGACGGTGAGACGTAACCAACCCGTCATACCATATCCCTTGAGGGGACGAACGATTACGCCTGCTCTCTGAAGGTGCAGGAAGGCCTCATCGGCCTGCGGTATCTTGGCCGCCAGAAAATTAGCTTTTCCTTCGATGAATTCGCAGCCTAAAGCCTTTAGGCCGGCACTAAGTTGTCTTAAGCCCTGGGCGTTGACTTCCTTGGTGCGGGTAACGAAAGCAACGTCATCGAGGGCGGCTTCGGCGGCGGCCAAGGCGGGCAAGTTCACGTTGAATGGTTGGCGTACGCGATTAAGTAATCCGCAGACTTCGCTCGAACCCATGAGATATCCAACGCGCAAGCCGGCCAAACCGTAAGCCTTGGAGAAAGTACGACTGACCACGACCTTACGACCCGAAGCCATCAGGGGTCGAAGGTCTGCAGATTGCTCAAGGTATTCGGCATAAGCTTCGTCTAAGCAGAAAATCACGTCTTCGGGAAGAGACGCGGCGAGCGCCAGGATATCGGCGGGCTCATCCGTTCCGCCCGTGGGGTTATTCGGACTGGCCAAGAATAAGATACGCGTGCGACTAGTTACCGCGGCCCGCATGGCATTGAGATCATGCCTAAAGCCGGGCATGGGCACTTCGACGGCCGTCGCGCCAAATAGCATCGTCGCGAGCTTATAGACGATGAATGCTTGGGAGCCGAAGACGACTTCATCCCCAGGACGTAAGAACGCTTGGGCGAGTAAGATCATGACTTCGTTGGAGCCGTTACCGATAACGAAATTATGCGGTGCCAGGTTCCATTTCTTGGCTAATTTTTCACGAAGGAAAGTGCAGCCGCCATCAGGATAAAGGTGACAAACTTCAAGGGCTTTACGGGCGGCCGTGAGTCCAAGCGGGGATGGGCCAAGCGGGTTTTCATTGGAGGCTAATTTGATCACCGTAGCTGGGTCTAAGCCGAACTCACGCGCGACCACTTCGATTGGTCGCCCGGCCTCGTAGACGGGCTGAGTCAGTACTGGACGGTTGGCTAGATCGGAGTATGAACCCATGGATAAGCCTAATCAATGTGACTTCGGATGGTTTTGGCAAGCGTGGGTGAAAACTTGTACCCGCTTGCCACTTGGGTTGGTGTAGGCATAGAAGTGGCTATGAAAATTGTGGTCACAGGTGCGACGGGGTTTCTTGGCCGTGAGGTCGTGCTGTCTGCACTGCGCCGAGGCCATCAGGTTATCGCGTTAGGAGGAACGCGTCTCCCGACGATCGAAGGAGCGCGCCAAGCTTTAGCCTTAGATCTGACCGATGAGGTGAAATTGGAAGCATTGATTCTCGAAGAATTCCCGCAGGCCATCATCAATTGCGCAGCCTTGGCAACGATCGATGCTTGTACGCAAAATCCTTCGTTAGCAGATAAGATTAATCATTTATTGCCCCGTCAGTTGGCCCAACTCGCCTTTCACCTTGGCGGGAAAGTCATTCATTTTTCAACGGACATGGTGTTTGATGGCGAAGCTGGAAGGTATCAGCACACGGACGTGCCCTCCCCGCTTCATCTTTATGGAAAGACGAAAGCTGCCGGCGAGATCGAGGTTCTGAAATATGGCCGAGAGCACGCGGCAGTCATTCGGACGACTTTGATTAACGGCAACTCGCCCAAGGGTGATCGTGGGTTGCACGAAAGACTTTTTCGCGACTGGGTGGCCGGGCGGCCGACCTCTCTTTTCACGGACGAAATCCGTCAGCCGGTGGCGCTGAGCAATCTTGCCGATGTGGCCGTCGAGCTTTGCGAAAGGTCTAATCTCTCTGGCGTCTATCATTGGGCGGGTGCGGATGCGCTCAGTCGTTATCAGATGGGTGTGCGCATCGCTGAACATTTCGGGCTTGATGCTGATAAGCTTATCGTGGCTTCGCTCCGCTCGACGGCTCCTAACCTAGGTACAAGACCTCGCGACTTAAGCCTGCAACTTCATCCCTTGGCTGGAAAATTAAAGACGCCCGTCCAAGCTTTCGATGAACAACTTGGCGAATTACGCGTCCCGCGTGGCTGCGAAGATTGGTATGAAAAGGAAACCGGCCGAAAGGTCGTGCGTTTAATCGAAAAAGGGATAGATTACTGATTATGGACGTCCTTCCGCGCCAGTCCGCCGATGCGGTTGCAAACATGTCAGCTGATTTGCTCCTCTTAGAGAAATATCCTCAACAGGATCGTGTACGTTTTCGCCCCTTTGCTTGGTCCGAACCGGCATTTACTTTCGGCGTCTCCCAGTCTTGGTCTAAATATCGCGCGCAGGTGCCGGCAGCATACCCGCTTGTGCGGCGTTGCACGGGGGGTGGTCTGGTCTCTCACCTGAACGATTGGACCTTCGCGCTGGTCATCCCGGCGAGTCATCCGTTGAGCCAAGCCGATGCCATGGCGAGTTACGCCCTCGTTCACCAGGCCTTAGCTGAGGCCTTGAAGGCACAAGGGCTCCCAGTGGCTTTGGTGGCTGCGCCAAGCGGCAGCCGCGAATTCCTTGCCCCTGATGATTGCTCCCAGCGTGCGGAACCTAACGACCTCATCCGGACCGACACCGGAAAGAAAATCGCTGGGGCGGCTCAAAAGCGCAACCGTCACGGACTCCTGATCGAAGGTTATGTCTGGCAACCCTTCTTGCCAGAGTGCAATTGGTTGCGATTCGAAAAAGATTTTACCGAAGCGCTGGGTCGTTCGCTTGGTAGTTCCCCCGTGGCAGTTCCCGAGCCGATCTATAATCAGTTCGATCACGAAGGAAGCTGGGCAAAATTCGCATCCCAGGAATGGAATCAAAGAATCTAAGCGAATAAATCTAACTGCGGACCCTCGGTTTTGGGTGGCAGGTTCGGCGTGTTATTTTCTTTGGCTGCCTTGAGGGACCCAGGCTTAGATTTTTCTTTCGTAGTGTCTGGAAGGCCCTCCCCTATTTCTAGTCCGGCAAGGATTTCGCGTGCCCGTGTGACGACCGAGGGTGGCATCCCGGCAAGTCTGGCCACTTGGATGCCGTAAGAACGGTCGGCGGCTCCTGGGACGACCCGACGAACGAAGACAATTTCATCTTTCCACTCTTTGACCTCAACGGACCAATTACGCAGGCGTACGAGGGAGCCGGAGAGATTCGTCAGCTCATGATAGTGGGTGGCGAAAAGCGTACGCGGCCCTTCCGTTCCGGTTCCGTGCAGATGCTCCGCAACAGCCCATGCGATGCTGATCCCATCGTAGGTGCTCGTACCGCGGCCGATCTCATCCAAAACGACGAGGGATCGTGCCGTGGCATTATTAAGGATGTTCGAGGTTTCGTTCATCTCGACCATGAAAGTCGAATTACCCCGCGAGAGTTCGTCCGAGGCTCCGACCCGACAAAAGATACGGTCTATCAGGCCGATGCGCGCGGATTTCGCCGGTACCCATGAACCGAGATGTGCGAGTAAAGAAATAAGCGCGACTTGCCGGATGTAAGTAGATTTACCGGCCATATTCGGTCCCGTCAGCAAGGCGATCTGTTCGCCCGAGCTGCTTAACTGAGTGTCATTAGGGACGAAGGATCCTGCGCCAGGGCGGGCATTCAGCATTTGTTCCACGACCGGGTGTCGTCCTTGTTCGATGGCTAACGCGTCGGAGCCGTCTACGGTCGGTCGTGTCCAGTTTGCTTCCCGAGCGAGCTCGGCCCAGCCCCGAAGCACGTCTATTTCAGCTAAGGTCCCGGAGGTAAGCAGGAGCTCTTCCGTGTGTTCGATGACATTGGCAAGCAGGGCTTGGAAGAGTTCGGTCTCGCGTGCCAGCGATTGCTCATCGGCGCGCAGGACTTCGCGTTCTTTGGTGCGGAGTTCTTCGGTCGTAAAGCGCTCCGCATTGACCATCGTTTGCTTGCGGATGTAGTCCGCCGGAATGGATGGTAGGTTGGCCTTGGTAATCTCGATCGCATAGCCGAAATTACCGTTATATCTAACTTTTAAGGATTTGATGCCGGTGCGGGCCTGTTCGTTGCGTTCGAATTCGGCAATCCAACCCTTACTGTCCGAGGCTAGGACGCGAAGCCGGTCAAGCTCCGGGTCATAGCCTGCCTTTAAGGCTCCGCCTTCGGTTAAATCGACGGGGAGTTCTTCGGCAAGGGCTTGTTCGAGCTTATGGAGAAGCTCGGTTTGTAGGTTGATCCTGACGTGGTAGCTCTCAAGGGCTTTGCCAGGTAAAGCGATGAGCTCCTCCTTGATGGCTGGCATGGATTTTAGCGTATCGCGGATACCGCCCAGCTCGCGGGGATTTCTTAGCCGATTTTGGAGGCGGGCAAGAATGCGCGGGATGTCACGGATACCCCGCAAGGATTCGCCGATTCGGGCAGAGGCCCCGGGATGTTTCACTAACTCTCCGATGGCCGCTTGCCGGGCATGAATGATGGATAGATCGGTTGAGGGTTCGGCGAGCCAGAGGGCTAACTGGCGGGCTCCCGCGGGTGTTTCCGACCGATCGATGGCTGCGAGCAGTGAACCTTCCCTTCCGCCATTGGAGGTGGCGAATAATTCAAGGTTACGAGAAGAAGCGGCATCCAGCAGGACCGAAGATCCTAATTTGGTTTCGATTATCCGGAAAAGGTTCTTCGGACGATCGCATAGTGAATCCGTGACATAGCCTAAGACCGCGCCCGCAGCACCGAGTGCAGCGTGCTGATCTGTGAGGCCAAAACCGGCCAGACCATGCACGGATAAAGTCTGCGAAACAAGTCGGGCACCTGCTTCGATATCGAAATTCCACCCCGGCAGGCGTGAGGTGGCTCGGCCTTGCAGGAATACTTCCAAGGCTTCGCGGTGTTCCGGAGAAGCTTCAAGTCCTTCCGGCAGGATGATTTCACGAGGAGAAACGGAATGAAGCAGCGGTAGAAGGCGGTGCGGCGACGCATCGGTCGCCAGCCTGAAGTCGGCGGTAGAAACGTCGAGCCATGCGGCGTGCCAACCCTGTTTGTCCCAGTGAATGGCGGCAAGATAGTTACCCTTGCGAGAATCTAATTGGGCATCCTCTAGGGCTGTGCCAGGTGTGAGGATGCGGGAAAGTCCCCGACGGACTAATTTGCCGGCCACCGGGGCTTCCATCTGGTCGCAAATTGCGACCTTCCAGCCGGCGGCGAGCAGACGATTCACGTAAGCTGTCGCCGCATGGTGAGGTAACCCTGCCATCGGAGTCTCGTGCCTTTTCGTAAGGGTCAGGCCCAAGACTTTGGAAGCGATTTCGGCATCTTCGCCGAACACTTCATAAAAATCACCTAGCCTAAAAAGCAGAAGCGTACCCGGTGCGAGTTTCTCTCGAATCTCGCGGTACTGCTTCTGCATGGGCGTTTCTTTCTCCACGTGAGTGAGGGAAACTTGCCCAACATCCATCGGCAAGGACGGAGTGAGCTCCTATTGGTGAAAGAGCGTGGAAGTTGCTCACATTGCCTTGGCCGCCAGTTCCGAAAGCGCACTCCGTACGCCATGTAAAAGGCGGACATTGGCCGTAATCGCATACCCTTTCATCCGTTCATGCGTATGAATCAATCCGTTGGACTTGCCGTCCAGATAGGGGGTGTCGACTTGATCGAGGTCGCCGATGAGCACCACTTTGGAGCCTTCGCCAATGCGGGTGATGACGGTCTTCGCCTCATGCGGAGTCATGTTCTGTGCTTCATCGACGATCATGAAGGCGTGACCGATGGATCGCCCGCGGATGAAAGTCATCGCTTCAATTTCGATTAAGCCAGAATCGATCAGCCATTGGTAGGGTTTACGCGGCTGATTGACCTGTTGGAATTGCGAACCGAAAATCGGCGGAGCGGCTTTGAGCGCTTGAGCCTTTTTTTGCTTCCGCTGCGAGTCGGTCGCCACGGTGTCTTTGGCTACCATCGGAGCCGGCGGAGCGCCGTTCTTAGAAAACAATACTTCAAGATTGTCGAAGTAAGGTTGGATATAAGGGGAGAGCTTTTCTTCCTTGGTGCCAGGTAAGGCCCCGATGTCTTTGCCGATCTGCACCACAGGACGGGAGACGTAGAGCTTCTTATAGGGGGAGAAGTCGCTCAGGACTTGGGAAAGAGCGGCGGCGATGGAGAGGAAGGTCTTGCCGGTACCCGCACGACCGAAACAGGTCACTAATTTGATATCGGGGTTAAGGAGTGCATCCAGGAAGATCCATTGTTCGAAGTTCTTGGGAATGACCCGCATGCCGCGGGGCATCTGCAGGCCTTTGCGGGCGCCGCTATCCGTCGAAAGAAACTCGCGATAAAGTCCCAGCGGGACGAAGGCGCCCTCGCCGACATGTCGGGCCGGTTCACTCCATGAATCAGAAGCGAGCATGACATACTCGTTGATCACCGGTAATTCTTCATCCTTCAGCTTGATCTCCACTTGGGCCAGGTCGCGGAAATCATGCATCGATGCCGCGGAAATCGTTAGGGTCTTATAATCGCCGACATCGCTGGTTTCGACCCGATCGTTCCGATAGTCTTGCACTTCCAGGCCGAGCGCTTGGGCCTTAAGGGCCATGCAGGCGTCCTTGGTGACGAGGACGACCGGTCCGTCAGCCGTGTCGCGCAAGTAGAGAGCCGAAGCGATGATCCGATGGTCAGGCGCATCGACCTGCATGAAGACGGCACGCAGACGATCGGACCGGCTCCCGTTAAAATGGTCGCGAATCAGGGATTCATTGACGACGACCCTGAGTTCACCGCCGTCGTGCAGGGCGGCATGGAGGGCTCCGGGTTTGGTCGGGTCTCCTTCCGCGATGTCCTTTAGGGGGCGATTTTCAAAGAGACTGCGGATTGAGCGATTAACGCGTCGGGCGCTGGCGCCGAGTTGTCCGGGCTGGGTCTTGAGACGATCTAGCTCAGATAAGACTTCCACCGGCACCGCCACGATGTGCTCATCAAACTTAAAAAGAGATTCGGGGTCATGAATGAGAACGTTGGTATCCAGAACGTAAGTCTTTTTCACGACTCAGAGAATGACCTCAATTTCAAGCGGAGCAACCTGTAAAGTTATTCTGCTTCGCGAGCGAGGTTGTGCAGGTAGTCCCAACTATAGATTCCCGTTCGGTGACCGTCGCTGAACACAAAAGTCACCGCATAGTTGCCTATTCGCGTTAGGCTTTGTACCGATACGCCGGGAAACTGGCGAGGTCCATCCCCGCCCCAACGTTGGCCGAGGATATCGACTTCACCCAAGTTTTCAGCGCTGGGAGAACGTTCGCGTAGTTTTTCGCCGGAGATGATGTCTTGGGCGCCATCGTCCCAGGAGATGGCCACGAAGTCTCCAATGATTTGCAGATCCAACGGAGGGCGCATGGGCCTAATTTACGCACCCCTCCGTCGGGTGCAAGCCGTGAGCAAGCTTAGACTCGCCCTTGACTCCCTCGCCCTGTTCCTAACTCTTAATAAAACGACTTCATAAGATGGTGATTTTTCTTCAACAAACTCAACTCAGGTACCATTCGTGACGCCATCTTTTGATAAAGTCCGCCAGTTGCTGAAACTTTTGCCTGGTTTGGGTCATCGTTCGGCGGAAAGAATTGCTTTGCACCTACTCGTTGAACGCCCGGCCAAATTGGAGCCGTTGCTTGCCTCGCTTCAGGCTGCCGCCCTCTCCGTCCGCCGATGTTCGCGTTGTGGAAGCTTGGCCGAGTCTGATTACTGCGAGGTCTGTCTCGATCCTAAGCGCGATGCCGGATCGATCTGCGTCGTCGAACAAGTCCCAGATGTGATGTCGATCGAGCGCTCTTCCGCCTACCGCGGTACCTACCATGTTTTACACGGCCGGCTTTCACCCATCAATGGCATCGGACCCGAAGAGCTTAATTTGGCGACCTTCGAGCGTCGGCTTAAAGATGAGCCCATCACCGAAGTCGTCCTTGCGCTAGGTAATGACATCGAGGGCGAGGCGACCTGTCATTTCATCCGTGAAAGTATCACCGCCATAAAGCCTGATATTAAGGTTTCACGCATCGGCTTCGGTTTGCCAAGTGGTAGCGGTCTGACTTTCGCCGACCCCGCGACCTTGAGGAGCGCCCTTGAGGGTCGAAGAGATGTCGGAATTTAAAGCTTGGGGTGCTTACCCTTCCGCTGCGGAAGCATTCTGGCTCGCCCAGGTCGAAAAGGCTACCGGTCGAATCGGAGATGAAGCGCTGGAAAAGATCACCCCCGCGGTCGGTCGTCTTTCGGATCTGTTTACCACCGAGCGTCCGAAGCACAGATTTCCTGAATATTTCGCCGATCTCGAATTGTTGGCTGGTTATGGGATATTTTTTCTGCCCCAGAGCTTCGTCCGTACCTCCTTTGCATTGGCTCATGCCTATGAGCTCCGAAATTGGCGTCCCGCTTCGGGCGAAATTTCCATTCTTGATCTTGGATCGGGTCCAGGTTCTTGCGGTGTCGCCGCTGCGCATTGCCTCGCGCAATTGACGGATGCGAAGATCAAACTGACTGCCGTGGATAGGTCGCCGATGGCCTTGGTCGCGTTAGAGGGCTTTGCGCAAGCTACTTTGGGGGCCGCGGTGCCTGTATGCTCCCGTGTGGGGGATGCCGCTCGATCTGAAACTTGGCCACAAGGTTCCTATGATGTCATCGTGGCAGGTTTTGTCATGAATGAAATGACGCAGCTTGATCCGACGCATCTGCTGGCATGGATCGATGAATTGAAGGCTCACCTTAATCCTGGTGGCTTAATCCTAATTCTTGAGCCGGCTCTGCGTGTCACCGCGCAACGCCTGCAACGCTTAAGCGATGAGGTCAGCGCCCAGGGAGTTCTATCGCGGATAGGGTCCGATCTCGACGACGCTGTTTGCCCTCAGTTGCTTGGGATGGAACATTGGAATCACGAAGCCCGCGCCTGGAAGACGCCGGATTCGACGGATTTCGTCAATCGCCGGCTGCATCGCGACCTGCGCGAAATCAAATATGCCTTTGCGGCTTTCACCTCTGCCGCCATCGCTCCCCTGCCCGCACAATGCGCGCGATTGGTTTCGGATGTGCAGATCATCAAAGGCCTGCTTCGCTTCATCACGGTCCGTCAGGGCCTGATTGAAGCCGTGGAAGTGCCGACCCGCGGCCTCTCGAAGCATGAAGTCAAGAAATTGGCAGCCCTGTTCGGGCGGGGGGATGTCGTCCGTCACGGTCATTTACCTGCCGCCAAGATCCGTCTGGCCAAATTCGATGATTTTGAGGTTTTTTGGTCCCCGCGTTAAATTTACCGAAAAGTAACATGCCGGAAGCCCATAATTAACCGTTAATTAGGATAGAATTAACGATAAAATATGGATTATTAAGAGATTATCGTTCTAAGTCATTGTTTGGCAACTTCATCCTCAGCCGTCATAGACATGTTTAACCGCGAACTTAGTTGGCTCAGCTTTGATCGGCGCGTACTCGAATTAGCCGAAGACGTGTCCGTCCCCTTGCTCGAAAGGGTCCGCTTTCTTTCGATCGTCAGTTCGAATCTCGACGAGTTTTTTGAGATTCGAATCGCTGGAATCATGCAGCAGGAAGAGTCGGCGAGTCATCCGGCTACGCGTGATTTTCTTTTGGAGGTGTTGCAAAAGACCCGCGAGCTCGTCGACGCCCAGCAGGATTGCTGGAAGGAGCAATTATTACCGGCGCTGGTGCAGCAAGGAATTTTGATTAAATCGCGTGCTGAACTCGATGCGCAGGATCGCCAGGAGCTTTCCGCCTTATTCGACCGGGAGATTTTTCCGGGCCTGACGCCGTTAGCGATCGATCCGTCTCACCCCTTCCCGGTTTTGACGAACAAGGGGCTTTACCTCCTAGTGCTGCTCAAAGATCCGGTGAACGGCGAGGTACGTCGGGCGGTCGTGCCTATCCCTCGGATATTACCACGGATCATCGCGATCAATGGTCGCGCTAAAAAGCATTTCACGCTCTTAAGCCATGTGGTCCAGTCGTTCATTGACCGGCTATTCCCCGGTTTGGAACTCCAGGGCTCTTGGGCTTTCCGGATTACGCGAAATAGCGATCTTTACGTGGACGAAGACGAGGCGGGAAATATCCTCGAAGCGATTGAGGAAGAGATCAGAAACTTGCGTAAGGGCGCCCCGGTCAGGTTGGAAATCGAGAGCGACGCACCCGATGAGGAAATGGCATGGTTGCTCAAGTCAATTGGTCTGTCCGCAGACAACGCTTTCAAGATTCCAGGCCCGGTCAACATGCTGCGCTTAGCCAGCCTGATTGATCTGATCGGTCGTCCCGACCTGCTCTACCCTAATTTCGCGGCGGGGGTCCAACCGGATTTGGCCGATTCATCCAAGCTTTTCCAACGTATCGCCAAGCAGGATTATCTGCTGCATCACCCTTACGAATCCTTCATGCCTGTCGTGGAATTTATCCGTCAGGCCGCCCGCGACGAAGCAGTCGTGGCCATCAAATTGACCCTCTATCGGACAAGTGGCGATTCGCCGGTCGTCGAGGCGCTTAAGGAGGCGGCACGCAACGGAAAGCAAGTGACAGCTCTGGTCGAATTGCGTGCACGCTTCGACGAATTGAATAACATCGAGTGGGCGCGTCAGCTGGAGGAAGCCGGTGCGCATGTGGTGTACGGACTCGCTGGGCTTAAGACGCATTGTAAGGCGTGCCTGGTGGTGCGGCAGGAAAAGGGCGGATTGCGCCGGTATGCGCACTTAGGGACGGGTAACTACAATCCCAAGACGGCACGAATCTATACGGACTTCTCTTTGTTTACGGCGGATGAGGCTATCACCTCCGAAGTCGGGCTGTTATTTAATGTGCTTACGGGTAACCTGGGTCGTCCGGTTTTCAAACACCTGCTCATCGCACCCTTTAATCTCGCGCTCCGTACGGTCGAGATGATCAATGCCGAAACCGCGGCCGCCAAGGCTGGCCGGAAAGCTTCAATCTTCGCCAAGGTGAATAGTTTAGTCGACCCAGATGTGATTAATGCGCTTTACCGAGCGTCTCAGGCGGGAGTGAAGGTGGAAATCATCGTCCGCGGAATCTGTTGTTTGATCCCTGGGCTCCCGGGTAAAAGTGAGAATATCCGAGTTCGTAGCTTCCTGGGGCGTTTTCTCGAGCATAGTCGAATGTTCCGTTATGAGAATGCGGGCGGCGAACCCATTATCTTGATGGGCAGTGCGGATTGGATGCCCCGTAATTTTGAACGTCGCGTCGAGTGTATCTTCCCGATTACTAATAAAATCTTACGACGTCGCTTAGAGCAGGAAATCATCCAGACCTACGCCACCAACCTTGGGGATGCGAAAAGCCTGCAATCCGATGGTAGTTATGCCGCTTGCGCTGCGGAAGGACGACTCGCTCCGACCGCCCAGGATTTCTTCCTTCGTTTGGCTCGGAATCACCAAGCCGAAGTCGTTACCGCACCGAAGAAGGACCGAAGCAAATCCGTTCCACGGCGGCGTTAAAGCCTTCAGGGTCACCTAAGATTTCAACTTCCAGCCTGACGTACATCAGCGGGATGGGCGGATTGAAACGGCCTTGGAGTCTCACGGCATCCTTTTCGGTGGTGACAATCATCTCTGCTTTGTAACGTAAGGCCTGCTCAAGTACTTCGTCCAAATCCTCATCATTGAAATCGTGGTGGTCTAAGAAGCGTCGTTTCGAGACGAGGACGGCTCCTTGAGAGAGCAAGGTTTCTTCAAAGCGCTCGGGGGTGGCAATACCGGAGAAAGCCATCACGCGCCGACCTGCCAAATTGGCCAAAGGCGAACTCGTCGCATGGTCGACCGCAATCAGTTCTTGCGGGCTATGGGCGCAGGCGATGATTTCCACCTTGGGGTTATGTTTCCGGATTAACGCGATTAATTGGGGGTCGGGTTGGCCAGAGGATTTGGTCAGGAAAACGTAAGAGGCGCGGCTGAGATTCGAAATCGGTTCCCGCAAGATGCCCCGAGGGAGCAGCGAGCCGTTGCCGAACGGATCGCGACTATCCACTAAGAGCAGATTGATCTGACCACGGAGGGGCAGGTATTGTAAGCCATCATCAAGTAGGATTGTATCGACCCCGAATTGCCTCAGGGCAAAGCGTCCGCCCTCGACTCGATCACGATCGACGATCACCACCACCCCCTCGGCCGCTAAGTTCCGGGCTAACATATAAGGCTCGTCCCCGGCTTCATCTGGGCCCACCAGAACCGATTTACCGTCAGAAACTACCAAAGGTGCCGGGCGGTTACCTTGCACGATCCAGCGCCAAAACCTCTTAAGCATCGAATCTGAAGCTCCTTTATAGCCACGAGACAGGATTGCGACCCGGCGACCTCTTCGGGCAAGCACCTGAGCCATTTTAAGGACTACGGGGGTCTTGCCTGTGCCTCCTACCGTCAAATTTCCGACCACCACGACCTTGCAGCCAAGGGGGGTGTCCCTGAAAAGGCGGTTACGATAGAGCCAGAGTCGCAGGCGTACGATTATCTCAAAAACCCAAGAAAGAACCCGTAGAAAGCCCCCTAATAGTCGCGCTCCCACTCCGTGTTGGCGCTCATAAACCACGTCCACGGCATAGCTCGCAATAGCCTCTCCCAGAGACGAAAAGAACCCTCGATGTTTCGCGGACATGGACGAATTGATGCAAAGTTGTTTGACGCAGGCAAGCATCCCGATTGAGAAGGACGACCCAGCGCCATGCTTCTCCACCTGTTGCGCACCAAATTGCTTCGAGCCGAGGTCACCGGCGCCAGACTCGATTATGAGGGCTCCCTCGCCATCGACCAGGAGCTGATGGCCCTGGTTGGAATGATGCCTTACGAGAAGATTCTTGTGGGTAATTTGGCCAATGGTGAACGTTTTGAGACCTACGCCATACCCGCCCCTGCCGGCACCCGGGAGGTTTGCCTAAATGGCGCCACCGCCCACCTAGGCGCCCCAGGAGACCTGCTCGTAATCATGACTTTTGCGGAGCTGAGTCCCGAGGAGGCCAAGACCTGGAAGCCGAAGACGGCGACCTTGGCTGAGCATAACCGTCGAATTGTTCGTATCGACAACCCGGAAGTCTCCGTCGAACTTTTAACCACCTTCCAACGATGAGCTATCGTCTTTATATCCCTGGTCCTTTGACCATCTCCGATTCGATCGTCCAAGCCATGGGTAAACCCATGATCGGGCACCGCTCCGGCGATTTCGTGAAACTTTACAACGACATGCAGCCTCGGTTGCAGTCGATGTTCTACACCCAAGACCCGGTGTATTTAAGTACGAGCTCAGCCTGGGGCGTCATGGAGGGGGCTTTGCGCAACGTATGCCGCAAGGGCGTCCTCAATTGCATGAACGGCGCCTTCTCTGACAAATGGAACGATGTGGCCAAGCGTTGCGGCAAGTATGCGGAGGCCTTGCAGTTCGATTGGGGCAAGCCGATCGACCCAGCCGCCGTCCGTCAGGCGCTTTCCACAGGTAAGTTCGATTGCATTACTTTTATCCATTCCGAAACCTCAACCGGTACGCTCTCTCCGATTGTCGATATCATGGCGGTCGTCCGCGAGTTTCCAGATGTCATTTCGATCGCTGACACCGTCAGCTCCTTCTCGACCATCCCGATCAAGAAGGACGAGCTTGGTATTGATATCTTCCTTACCGGATCCCAGAAGGCTTTGGCCCTGCCTCCCGGTCTGGCGATCTTTGCCGTGAGTGAGCGTGCACGCGAACGTGCCAAGCAATCGCCGGATCGCGGCTACTACTTCGATTTGATCGAATTCCACGACAACCATGTGAAGGGTATGACTCCTTCGACGCCTTGCATCTCCCTCTTTTACGGTTTGCAACAGCGCCTCATCGAAGTCGAAGCCGAAGGGCTGGAAAATCGCTATGCCCGTCACCTGCGCTTGAACGAACGCATGCGGGCTTGGGGTTCGGCCAAAGGTTTCTCGCTCTTCCCTGAGGTCCAGTTCGGCACCCGTGGGCTTAATTGCTTCAAGAACGATCGCAATGCCGACCTGGAACGTCTGAACAAGACGCTGAAGGCGAAACACAAACTCGTCATCGACGGAGGCTACGGAAAGTTGAAAGGTAAGACTTTCCGAATCTCCAACATGGGCGACGAAACGGATGCAACCATTTCAACTTTAATTGCCGCACTTGATGACTCTCTTGCCGAGCAAGGAATGTAACCGTATTTGACAATCGGTTATAATCCCACGCATGCGCAAGAAATCCCCACAGTCTAAGAACGATTCCACCGCTGGTGCCGGTACGAAGATCCTGGTCATCGCTGAGAAGCCTTCCGTCGCAGGCGATCTTGCTAAGGTACTGAAAGTTCCGAAGTCAGGCGAAATCTTTGAAAACGAAAAGTGGGTGATTAGTTCCTCCATCGGTCACGTGGTGCGCTTGAAGGATCCGCAAGACCTGGATGAGAAGCTTAAGCGTTGGACGTTGAAAGACCTGCCAATCTTGCCCGAAGGTTTCGACGGTTCGGCCAGTCCTGATATCCTGAAAGCCGTCGTCAGCGAACGGAATAACGGCGACCGTTTTAAGCTTCTGAAAAAATTGCTCTCCCGGGATGATGTCGGTGAAGTGGTCAATGCCTGCGACGCCGGCCGCGAAGGCGAACTGATCTTACACTACGTCTACCAGCTTGCGAAGTGCCACCTGCCTTTGAAGCGCCTTTGGCTGACGAGCATGACCAATACGGCGATTGCCGAGGGGTTTGAGAACTTGCTGCCCGAGTCAGCCAAGGCTGGCTTGTTAGGCTCTGCCATTGGGCGCTCCCAAGCCGATTGGTTAGTAGGCATGAATGGAAGTCGTTTTGCCACCATCCGTATCGGAGGTGCCAAACGGGACGTCTTTTCGGTGGGCCGCGTTCAGACCCCCACCTTGATGCTCATCGTGAAACGCGAACTGGAAATCCGCGGATTCGTACCCAAGACCTTTTGGAAGATCGAAGCCGACTTTGGCGTAAGCGCCGGAAACTATCGTGGCGCCGCTCAGGTTCCAGGAGTCTCGGACCGCAAAGAAGCCGAACGCTTCTATGATGAAGCCCAGGCTAAACAGGTTGCTGAGGAATCCCTGAAGCTAAGTCAGGGGATCGCCACCGATGAACGTAAGCCTAAGAAAGAAAGCGCCCCGCGTCTTTTCGACCTGACGACACTTCAGCGCGAAGGTAATCGCCGGTTTGGTTTCTCCGCTAAGACCACGCTGGGCGTGGCTCAGGCTCTTTACGAAAAACATAAAGCCCTCACCTACCCTCGTACGGATTCGCAGTACTTGCCGGAGGATTATGTTCCAAACGCCAAAAGTGCCTTACAGTCGCTCGAAGGTGTTCACCCTTCTGGCGTCTTCGCCAAGGAGGCCCTGCGCCAGGGGTGGGTCGACTCCGCTGGACGACGTGTTTTTGATAATAAGAAAGTCAGCGATCACTTTGCCATCGTTCCCACCGGCACCGTTCCTCATGGCCTGACCGAGGTCGAACAGAAGATCTATGACTTGGTCGTTCGTCGTTTCGTCGGTGTTTTCTTCCCGATGGCCGAATTTGAAGAAACGGTGCGAACCACGATGGTCGGTTCGCACGCTTTCCGTACAACGGGCAAGGTTCTCGTAGTCGCTGGTTGGCGGGCGGTCTGGGGTCAGGAAGCGGAAGCCGAAGAAGATAAGGATAAAGAAGGAGCTGCCAGTTTGCCGGCTCTCACGGCACCTGATGGCAATCCCGCTAAGGCCAAGGTGCACGAGGTGAACGTCAAGGAGGACGCCACTAAGCCCCCTGCCCGTTACAATGAAGCCTCTTTGCTTGGTGCGATGGAAAATGCCGGTAAGCTCGTCGATGACGAAGCTCTAGCCGAAGCCATGAAGGAGCGAGGTCTGGGTACTCCGGCGACCCGAGCTGCCACGATCGAGCAGCTTTTGACCCAGATTTATATCGAGCGCCAAGGAAAGGAACTCGTGCCTTTGTCCAAGGCTTTCCAGCTTCACCAGTTCTTGCACGCCAAGGGCATGGCCTTCCTGACCGAACCCCAACTCACGGGTGAATGGGAATACAAACTTAAGCAAATCGAACACGGTAAGCTGACCGCCAAGGAGTTCATCGTCGAAATCAAGGAACAGGTTAAGGTCATGGTGGCGGCCGGAGCCGAGGAATTGCCTTCCGCCGCTCTTGAACCCGAGGTGCTTTCTCCGACCGACGGGATGCCCCTTCTGACTAACGGGGAGAAATATTTCTCCCAAGATGCTTCGGGCGTCAGCAATCGCCCCAAGCTCACAATCTACGTGGCGATGAATGGCCACACGATTACTCCCGCAGAAGTCGCTGAGCTCGTCGACAAACGTCGCATCGGCCCCTTCAGTGACTTCAAGTCCATGAAATCGGGCAAGAATTTCACCGGCTTCATTGATTTGGTGGACGAAGATATCATCAAGGCGAACAAGGCTGCCGAAGCTAAGGCGGCTCAAACTCCTGCAGAAACTAAGCCTGAAGGCACTGAAGATGACGCGAAGCCGGCCAAAGCGCCCCGTAAGACCAAGCCCAAGGTCTTGAGCGGTAAATTGAAGGCCATCCTCTACTTCCCGCCGCGCGAGGGCGCTGACGGCAATCCTGACGCCTTTGAGACTACTTGGCCGGTGCTTGGTATCTGCCCGGTCAGTGGGTTGCAGGTTCAACAGACACCCACCGCTGGGTATCGGGTTTGCCCCCAGAAGGCCAAAGAGGCGGGTGCGAAGAAAACTTTCAGCCTGAATCAGGAGATGCTTAAATGTCCGATCTCACCTGAAGATGTCTCGCGTTTATTGAACGAGGGTAAGACTGGCCTTAAGAAATTCGTTTCAAACCGGACACGCCGGACTTTCGAGGCGTTCTTAGTCGCCGATAAATCCAAAGGCTGGTGGTTCGAATTCCCTCCTCGTAAGCCTCGGGTTCCCAAGGGGGAGAAAAAGGCCGATAGTAGCAACGAGCCGTTCTGATTATTTCTCCCACGACTGCCTGGGAATCCGCGAAAGAAGATTGATCTTTAGGTGCGTCTCCATGTCACGGATCAGCGCCAGGTCGTCGGGCGCGTGATCGGATTCTTTGCTCAGTCGGTCTAACCAGTAATTCTTGAACCAGACGTAGGCTTCCATCGGGTGGCCAGCATCCCATTCGTTGCGCGCGCAAAAACGAGCCGCATACCAAGGCGGAGAAACCGTTTCGGCGGCTTGGCGGTAATAGTCAGCGGCTAACTGCTTGTCGCTGAGCTTCATTTCGGCGAGCTGTCCGGCGAAGACGAGGAGTGCGGCCCGCCCTTTGGATAGACGGACGCCTTCGTCCAATACTTCCAAGCCCTTCCGGGCATAAGACTTGAACAAGTGGTCTTGGATTTCTTTCGGAACCTTTGCATAGCCGCCCCGACGGCGAATTTCCCAGTGCGCCATGTCATACCCAAGGGCATACCCTGTATTCTCCCAGAAATAACGCGAATGCGGATCGAGAGCGCAAGCGGTACGCATGAGGGTTTCGCAGGCCGGCCGATCCTTCCTTTCCCATAGCACATAACTACGAATCCAGGTCATATCGGCGATCACGGTGCGGAAACCACCAAGGATTCCTAATAAGACCCCTTGTCCGATGGTCGGTTCGATTTGCTTGGGGCCGATTTCCGGAATGCAGGAGCGAACACTAAGCCAGGATCTTTCGCTCAACGCACCGGCGGCCAAGAGTAGAGCCAAGCAGGCGATCCATAATGCTCGGGGGCGCATGACTAGATTTCGCGGCGACGGAAAACGAGGGCACCCAGCAAGAGATAAGCCGATGCGTAAAGTAGGCCGGAAAGGATGACCCAGCCGATCGAAGACATCGCCACGGTTCCGGAGTCCAGCACCAGAGCGTCCCCGATATTGAATTGTTGGAGGTTAGGAAGAATCCGGGAGGTCAGCCAGAGGATGGATTTATATACAACTGATTCGGTGGGTTTCAATAAGACGTCCTGAGCGATCCATTGAAGTTGACCGGCGACAACGGTTAGGGCTCCCAAAATCACTGCAAAAAGGAACGTGCGGGCCGCAGCGGCAATGGCTAAGACAATCGCGGCCACGACACTGAGTCGCAGCCATTGCAGAAGCGCAAAGATACTAAGTCCGCTGATGCTGAAATCAGGTGCCACCCGTCCGGATTGTTCGGCTAAGAGGCTCAATTCTTGAGCCCGAGCCCAAAGGACTAACCCGAGCAAGGCTGAGAGTATAATGACGAATAAGCCTAAGATCATCCAGACGCCGAAGAATTTTCCGATTAGGAATTCCGCCCTGCTCAATGGCTTGGCCAAGAGGGTCAGTGCGGTTCGGTTGTCCATTTCCGCGAAAAAAAGCTGTGCGGTCATGACGACGGCCAGGATCGAACCAAAAAGGAACATGCCACCGAAGCCGAAATCCGCGATAAATTTGAGCTCACCGTGCCCGAAATCAAGGAAGCGGAAAGCCACCGACGAAAGGACCATGGCAGCGCCAAGGACGATCAAGAAAGCGAAGAACCTTTGCCGAACGGCTTCGAGGAAGGTCATGCGGGCGATCCATCCGCAACGAAGTAAGAGAGGCTTCATGAGGTTATGCGTCACGGCTTCCGGTCACAAGTTCACGAAAGAGTTCTTCCAGCGAACGACGTGGATGGGTGACGGATGTCACTCTTGCCCCATGGGCCGCCAAGGTGCTTTCGGCGGCCAGGCGGGCTTCCGGGGTGAGCCCTTCGATGGTCATGAGGTGTCGGTCACGTTGAGCCAAGACCTCATCTACCCTGCCCTCCAGGACTAGGCGCCCGTGGTCCATAATCGCGACCCGGTCGCACACTTGTTCGACTTGTCCGAGCAGGTGGGAGCAAAGGACGACGGTCTTTCCTTGGTCGCGCATGGCTCGGATCATGCGTCCGATCGCGGCGGCTCCGACCGGATCGACACCGGCGGTCGGCTCATCCAGGATGACCAGTTCGGGGTCGTGGACGATGGCTTGGGCTAAGCCGATTCGTTGTAACATGCCTTTAGAATAAGTACCAATCCGGCGGCTGGATGCTTCCGTCATCGCGGCAAGCTCTAGAGCTGAGTCTACGGCGTCATCCATCTTGACCGCAGGAACTCCGCTCAGTTGGGCGCAGTAGCGAACGAGTTCGCGTCCCGAAAGGAATTTGTGAAAATAAGGTGCCTCAGGAAGGAAGCCGGTGCGACGCCGAGCTTCCGCGGTGGCGGAAGGAAATCCGAGAATATTGATTTCACCGGTCGTGCCAGAGACTAGTCCGAGGATGATCTTTAACGTCGTACTTTTCCCACAACCGTTAGGTCCGAGCAGGCCATAAACTTGTCCGCGGGGGATCTCTAAACTAAGATCATCCACCGCCCTTAATTTAAGCCCCCGTAAGCCTATTTTAAAATCCTTGGTCAGGTGGCGGACTGAGATGGCGGAATTCATCGTTTAATGCTAAAATCGCGACAGGTTCTGACGCCGGAAAACCCTCGGATTTCTTCCGACTTTATATGACCATCAAGTGCGATGGCAATCTGCTCGGTGAACCTTTCGACCTCTTTGCCGGTTCCTTCCGCGTGAAGGTAGACTCTTCCGTCCGTAAGGTTTTGGACATACCCGGTGACGTCAAACCCCCTGGCCACAGTCAAGACCTGAGCCCTGAAGCCTACGCCTTGGACGTGGCCGGTATACCAGACATCGCGATGAGAGACATGGGTTGACATGGGGGCAACTTACATGAATGTTCACCACTCAGACTATCCCAGCAACCGCAAACCTATGCATCTCTCTCTCGCCATGCTAGACGGCCCAGTTTTTTGGGCTATCCTCGCCGTAGCCCTCCTTCTTTTTGGTGGCTCCAAGATTCCTGAGCTCGCCCGTGGTCTCGGCAAAGCTAAGCGCGAATTTAAAAAAGCTTCGGAAGAGGTCGAAAGCGAAGTCCGTAACGCCGTCGAAGAAGACGAGCGCCGCAAGGTACGTCTTAAGCAGATTGAGGATGAAGAGCGTGCCGCTGTTCGTGCTAGAATCGAAGCCGAAGAAAAGGCCAAGCGAGCTCAAGAAGGTAAACAAAACTAACCACTTGGGGCCGTTAAGCGGCCGCTTTTCTTTGGTATGTTCACTGGCTTGGTTCAAGGCACTGGTAAGGTTGTCGCTCTTCTGTCACGAGGCGAACTGGGTGCGCGTTTGACTTTACGGCACCCTCTGCTCCGTCAAGCTCGTGCAGGTGATAGCATCGCCATCAATGGCTGTTGCCTTACGGTGACGGAACCGGCGGATGACCATGCCTCATTTGATATTCTCGCGGAGACGCTTCGGCTCACGAATCTCGGTGATTTAGACGCTCAATCAATCGTCAACTTGGAGCCCAGCCTGCTGCCTACGGATCGCATGGGTGGGCATTTCGTGACGGGGCATGTCGATGCTGTGGCAACGATAACATTTTGGGGACAGGTGGGTCCTGACTGGAGATTGGACCTGGGCATACCTGAGCCACAGTTGGCATTTATTGCTAAAAAAGGCTGCATTTCCGTTGATGGTATGTCGCTGACGGTCGCCGACCTGATTCCAGGCGGATGCACGCTCTGGATCATTCCGCATACCTTACTTGTAACCAATCTAGCACAGAAGAATGTAGGAGATAAGGTCAATATCGAGACCGATTTGCTTGCCAAATACTCTGCCCGTTTACTTGGGCGAGCTTAGGTCACTTCCCTGATAACGCGGTCAGGCGATGACTAATGCGTCGTGCAGCATCTTCGTCCGATTCTTCACTTGGGTTCACATCCATGCTTTCAAGCGTGACTTCAATTTTGGAGAAAGGCCATGGAAGTGCAAAGGCATCCCAACTTTTTAGATGCCATGATTTGGCGTAGTTAATCCCCATGACGGTGAAAGGCCGGCCGGTTAATTTGGCTAAAGCGATGGCGCCTAGTTTGAATTCGCGGCGAGGCCCTTTTGGTCCATCTGGGGTGACCCCAGCATGATTTCCCAGTCTAACTTCACGGGTAAGCGCAATGAGAGCGGCGGCCCCGCGCCGGCTGGAAGAGCCGCGGATGGCGCGTAGTCCCATAAGCCGGTAAAATGCCACCAGCCATGATCCGTCTTTGCTGGTGCTGATCAAGGCGGTCACGGGTCGGCTGAAGTATCGGTTGGCGAGCAAAGCGGAAATAAAGAGCCGATCGTGCCACAGAACGATGATTGTGGCGCCCTTGGAGTCGTCAAACCGAGGAACGTTGCAGCGGATTCTTAAGGTCGCTAGCCAAACGCGCAGGAAGATGGCCAAAGGCCCTACCCATAGCCAATGATACCATGGGACGGTTACGGGCTTATCGGCGTCGTCGGGTGTGGTCACGGGGCTTGACTCATATCATTCAGTCAGGGCGTGGACTCAAACACTTATCCGCGGAGGGATAATTTATTTCTGATAGCAGGCCGGTTGAGGAGATGAATCAGAGGTGGCGCAAACCAGGTGGTCGCGGTGGTGCTCCATTCGACGATTTCTTGAGGGAATCGCCATAAGATTGCATCAACTTCGGCCTTTGCCAAGGTGGGGGTGAAGTCGCCTTCCATGAGATAGGAACGTACGAATTCGTTGCCTAAGGCCGGATGGCAGGGGGCGTAGTCAATCTCCTCAAGCGCCGAAGCTGGCAAGGCCACGCCTAGCTCTTCGCGCAGTTCGCGGAGTGCGGCGGTATGATAAGCTTCACCGCTGTCGACGTGACCCGCACAGGACGAACTCAACAAGCCGGGACAGTTGTCTTTGGCAAAGGATCTACGTTGAAGGCAGATGCGACCATCGGGTCGTCGCCAGAAAATATGAATCGCCCGATGCTTAAGGCCTAATCGATGGATTTCGCCGCGAAGATTAGAACCAATCACCCGATCCTCCGCGTCGACGAAGTCAAAGACCTCGTCAAGAGATTGGCCGATTTCGTCACTCATGAACGGCCGAGATCCATGATGACGTTCCACCGCCGGGTGAGCGCCTGATCGTGTTTTTCCCACTCGGGGTCCCAGGCCGCCAACTGATTCCAGAATCTGTCCGAATGATCCATGTGCTTGCGATGTGATAGTTCGTGCAAGATGACATGATCATGCAGCATCGGCGGAAGCAGGATGAGCCGCCAATTCAACGAAAGCGTGCCGCTAGATGAACACGATCCCCAGCGACTGGTCTGGTCGCGCACGCTGACTTGCGAGACGGTGACCCCTACCCGGGCGCTGAGGCGAGCAACGGCGAGTCTTAAACCGGTTTCGGCCAGACGACGGAGGGCTCGGACGGCGCCAGCTTCGGGGTCATCCTCTGGGACGATTAATTTTACGCTTTCATCTTCCTTGGAGATTTTGAGCGAAGCACGCGTGCCAGGGGCAATCTCAACTGCGAGATGTCTTTCGTCTAAGGTTAACCAAGAAAACTTCGTCAGGTGATCAATCAATGAGGTTTGGACAGTTCGGCTGCGTGAAACGACCTTTTCAAGCCAAGGTAGATTATCCTTCAGGAAGGCCTTGGCCGATGCCAGTGAACCATGGGGCGGAAAAGAAAGAATGATCTTTGGGCCGGGTTTGACGGCAAGGCGTACGCGATTGGAGCGGCTCGAAACTTTGGGCCAAACCTCGATCACCTTCCCAGCGACTTTCACTAAAATCGGGTCAAAATCCATGAGGTTGGCTTAGGCCGAACGGACATTTTTCTCGGCCGTCGCGACTACTTTGGCCGTATGGCGACGAAGGGCCGAATCAGGGTCGATTCCCGAATCTCTGCAGGCAGCGATCATCTCGAAGAGTTTCTGTCCGGCCTGTTCTTCCGTCAGGTTCTTTCGGAGGGATTCAACGCTCGTGGTATCCACCGTCTGCGCCGCATCATAACCCTTTTTCTGAATTTGTTTCCAGACTTCACGGGCGGTGAGAACGGTGTTGAGCGCAGGTGGGAGTTCTTTGAAGAGGGTCGACTTCTTTGGGCCTTTTTCGGTGAGTTTGATCTGTTCCCACTGTTTGATGACAGCCTCGGCGTCGTCTAACTTGATGCCTTCGCCGAAGACATGCGGGTGCCTTCTGATCATCTTATCGTTCACTTCTTTCGCCACGTCTTCAAAATTGAAATGCCCTTCTTCGGAGGCCATCTGGGCGTGCATGACAATATGAAAAAGCAGATCGCCTAATTCCTCGCGGAGGTTCGCAAGGTCGTTCCGGTCGATGGCTTGGACGAGTTCGGCGACTTCTTCGATGAGGCAATCGCAGATGGTCCGGTGGTTTTGCTCCTTATCCCAAGGGCACCCATCCGGAGCTCGTAATCGGGCGGTAGTTGCTATCAGAAGGTCGATGCCGGGCATGTGTTCATCGAGACGGCTTGCTGGTCGGGAGTCAAAACGATTGCCAGACGGCCTGAGAGTGTTTCGTTATGGTTCGTGGATAAATTGACTGAAATCATGCAAGCGAAGCGAAGCGAAATCGCTCACTTGTTGCGACCTATCGCCGATGGAGAGCTTGCGGCATTTGCGGGTATCCACCCTACGCCCGGCTTTCGGCAATCACTGGTGTCGCCTGGTCATCTGACGGTGATCGCAGAGGTCAAACGGGCATCGCCGAGCGTGGGCACGATTCGCGTGGATGTGGACGCTGTTGCTCAGGCTGAATCTTATGCCGAAGCGGGCGCCGACTGCCTTTCGGTTCTGACGGAAACGACTTATTTCAAGGGGGAACTTAAGGATCTCAGGGAGGTAACCCTTTCGCAAGCCCGCCGGACTCGCCCCCTCCCCTGCATCCGTAAGGACTTCATGTTCCATCCCTTTCAGGTGCTCGAAGCGGCACAGAATGGCGCTCGCTGCATATTGATCATCGTCCGGGCCCTCTCCGATGAAGAGATCCGTCCTTTGCATCGGGCGGCCAAGCTTGCCGGGCTGGATGTACTCTTCGAAGTTCACGATGAGGATGAGCTTGTCCGTGCTTTGTCGCATCACCCCGATATGGTCGGAGTCAATAATCGGAATCTTTCCACTTTCGCCATCGATCTCGCTTTTGCGGAAAGAGTGATTCCGCACATGCCTGCAAATATTCTTAAGGTCGCCGAAAGTGGTATCAAGAACCTGGACGATGCGGCCAGGATGCGAGCAGCCGGTGCCAACGCTTTACTTGTGGGTGAATCTCTGATGCGCGAAGCAAATCCTGCCTCTCTCATTCGTGCCTTTAAAAGCGTATGAACGAAGGCCCTCTTTCGCTTTCGGAAACGCGTGATCTGCTCGCCAGACTGTCGCACATGCCACGCAAATGGTTGGGACAGAATTTCCTGGTCGACGGGAATATTGTACGAAAATCCCTAGAGCTTGGCGAAATCGTTTCAGGTGACACTGTCGTTGAAGTCGGTCCAGGTCTTGGTACTTTGACGCGGACTTTGCTCGGGGCCGGGGTCGAACTTTACGCCGTCGAAGCCGATCGCACGATGGTGTTTCACCTCGAAGAATCCCTCCTGCCGCAGTATCCTAAGACTTTCCATTTGACCGAAGGTGACGCCGTCAAATTACCCCGTGCTGGATTGAAGTCCCCGCTCGATGGTTCTTTCAAGGTCATCGCTAATTTGCCCTACGCTATCTCGACGCCATGGATGGATGCCATTTGCGCTGGTCCGCATCCTTCTCTGATGGTCTTGATGCTGCAACGGGAAGCCGCTGAGCGCCTGACCGCAGAAGTGGGGACGAGCCATTGGTCCGCCGTTACCGCGCAGGTGCACCTCGCCTTCGAAAAGATCAAAGTTCATCCGGTGCCCGCCCAATCATTTAACCCCCCGCCCAAGGTCGATTCATGCCTGCTGGTACTTCGTCGTCGTGCCGATGCCAAACGCCTAAGCAAACGCGCCCGCGAGGTCGCACGTAGCTTTTTCACCCAGCGCCGCAAGCAGGTGGGGTCATCTGCTAAGAATCTATTTAAGGGCGACGGCGATGTGGCTGCTTGGCTCGCAGCCTTACCAAATTTCGGCTTAACGCCACTTTGCCGACCCGAAGATGTCCCGGCCGAGGCTTGGTTGATGTTGTAGGTCGAGATTAGCGTCCCGGGGTTGCTTTTTCGACAAATGAGTGCTCCTATCCGACCCATGTCCGTCAAAGTAGGCCTCGTATCCCTTGGTTGCGCCAAGAACCTGATTGATTCTGAAATCATGATCGGTCACCTCGCGAAGGCGGGCATGTCGATGACTGCAGACGCCTCCGAGGCTGATGTCGTCATCGTGAATACCTGTTCGTTCATCGATGCTTCAAAGCACGAGGCTCTCGAAGCCATCTATGAAATGAGTGACGGCAAAGCAACGGCACGACGCAAGGGTCAGAAGCTCATCGTGGCCGGTTGCATGGCCCAGCGCTACCAAGGCACCCTTCCCGTGGTGGAAGGTGCCAAAGGTCATGTCGAATTGCCTAAAGTGGACGCTTATATCGGACTCGACCAGGTGACTAACATTGTCCCAGTCATCCATAAGGTAATGGGTGGCGAGGCTGGCATGACCGAGTTCTTGGCGAAAACGACCACTTTTATCCCTGACTTTGACACGCCTCGCTTTCGTCTGACCCCCAAGCACTCTGCCTATATCAAGATCGCCGAGGGTTGTAATCACCCCTGCACGTTCTGCATTATTCCGCGTATCCGCGGCCGGCATCGCAGTCGCACGGTCGAGTCAGTCGTCAAGGAGGCCCGTCAATTGGTGGCCGAAGGCGTCAAAGAAATTAATCTCATCTCACAGGATACGACTTATTTCGGAATGGATCGCTGGACAGACGCGCGCCCTAATCCCCGCAGCAAGGTCGACTCTTCGAAAGGCGAATCACTGGCATCTCTTTTACGTGAGTTGGATATGATCGAAGGAGATTTCTGGATCAGACTGCTTTACACTCACCCTGCCCATTGGAGCGATGAATTGATAGAAACCATTGCACAATCCAAGCATGTCGCGCGGTATGTCGACATTCCTTTGCAGCACATTTCAGACCGGATGTTGACCGCTATGCAGCGTGAGACCGATGGGGCTTATATTCGCGACCTGATTAAACGTATGCGAGCTGGCATCCCCGACATCGTTATCCGCACGACTTTTATCGCCGGCTTCCCGGGTGAGACCGAAGCGGATTTCAGTGAGCTCCTCGACTTCCTTGCGGAAACCCGCTTTGACCGCGTCGGCGTCTTTAAATACTCCAAAGAAGAAGGCACCCGTGGGGCCAAGATGGAGGGTCATCTCGACGCTGAAGTTAAAACCGAACGTCACGGGCGCGCGATGCTTCTGCTCCAAGGCCTTTCCAAACAACGCGGGGAAGAATTTATCGGTCGTAAATTGAGGGTTTTGGTGGAACGTCCTGGCATCGCTCGTAGCCAAGGAGATGCCATGGATATCGATGGCATCGTCCAGGTGCCCAAGAAGTTACCGGTCGGTGAATTCGCGGATGTCACCGTCACCGGCGCATCCGAATACGATTTGATCGCGAAGTAGTTCAGCCTTCGTGCTCTCGCTCGGGTGCGATCTCAGCCGAGGCTGCGGCCGCCGGCGAATCGCTCAGGCGAATGAGGGCATCTAACGAAGTGAAATGTCGGGTCCAATCCGTCATGTCTGGGATATCCCCGACGACCGTCGAGAAGAGTTCGCGTTTCTCTTGCTTCAGTTCCTCGATCCGCTCTTCGACGGTACCCGGTGCGATCATTCGATAGATAAGCACGGGGTTTTTTTGACCGATCCGGTGGACGCGATCCACCGCTTGGGCTTCCACCGCAGGATTCCACCATGGGTCGAGCAAGAAGACGTATTCTGCGGTATTTAGGGTGATGCCCGTGCCGCCAGCCTTAAGCGAGGCCAGGAAAAGCGCCGGCCCTTTGGTTTCCTTGAAGTTTTCGACCGGGGCGGAACGGTCTTTGGTTTCGCCAGTCAGTTCAAAGATAGGAAGGTTAGGCAGGTCGCGGGCCAAGGCCGTTTTGACGCGTTCAATCAAGGAGACAAACTGGGAGAAGACGACAGCCTTGGAGCCGTTGGCAGCGATTTCGGTTAGCTTCGAAATTAGTAAGGTGATTTTACCTGAATGGGCGCTCGGGCATCCCGAGTTGTCCGGCAGGAGTCCAGGGTCGCAACAGACTTGGCGAAGTCGCATTAATAAAGTCAGGACCGACGTGGCATCCTTGGAGAGTAAACCGGCGAGTTCACCGGAAAGGCCGCTACCCTGCGTCAAATGTTGGTACAAAGCTCTTTGCTCATGGGTCAGTGGGCATGGGAGCACGACTTCCATCTTGGGGGGAATATCAGAGGCGACGTGACGTTTGAGGCGCCGGAGGATGAAGGGCGAAACCTGTCGTCGGACCTTGCCTAAGGCTACGGAGGGGTCGCGTAACATCATACGCTCGAAATTAGCCCGCTTGCCAAGCAAGCCTGGCATAAGGAAACGGAAAATGGTCCAAAGGTCAGTCGGGCGATTTTCCAAAGGAGTGCCGGTAATCGCGATACGATGATGGGCTTGGACTGCGATACAGGTCTGCGTCGTTTTCGATTCGGGATTCTTGATAGCCTGAGCTTCGTCGAGGACCGCATAGCCGAAGGTTATTTTAGGTAACAAGTCGGCATGACGGCGGAGTTGCGTATAACTTGAAATCCAAAGCTTAGCTTCGGGATTCTTGTTAAAGTCATCGTCGGCAGTCAGGACCGAAGCGGAGAGTTCGGGATGAAAGCGTTTTATCTCCCCAAGCCAGACGGGAATGACGCTGGCTGGACAGACGATGAGCGATCGCACGCCGATTGGCCGAGAGGCGAGCAGCGCCAGAACTTGGACGGTTTTACCCAAGCCCATTTCGTCAGCCAGTAACGGGTGCGAACCAAGATCACAAAGTCGGCCTAGCCATGCCACGCCCTTGGCTTGGTAAGGTCGCAGGTGAGCCGGGAGATTATCCGGCGGCGTAGGTTCATGTAAGAGCTGATCCTTCCAGACTTTTAGGTCGTCGTTTAACTTTAGTGCCCCGACGGCCGCATGGTCGAAAAGCGAAAGCAGTAAGTAGCGCGGCACTTCGCCGTCCTTTGTTCGCCAATCCTCCGAAAAGTCGGCGACGGCAGCGTTATACGCTACTACGCCCTTGCCTGGCAAGATTACCGGCCGCCCGCCGGCTTTGAGCAGAAGTTTCTGCTCTTCCGCTAAGAGACGGTGGCTGCCGGCCTTAAGTCTCCAGTTCAATTTGAAGGATTTGCCGTCGCCGGAGGATTCCGCTTCCGCATCGACGGCCACTTGTAGTTGCTCGTTTCGGAATATGTTTAAGGCCTCTTCGCCCAAGAGCTTAAAGCGCTTGCGCCACTCATTTAATTCTTCCCGGACGAACCTTTCGATTCGGCCGATGTTATCCATCGCCCAGGTGCCGGCTGTCTTGCTGTAAATGAAGCCAGCACGATGGGCGACGGTCGAAAAACGAAAAAGGGTCTGCCGCTGTTCGTCTGAAAGTTCGTCACCCGGGATGGCTCCTGGGCCAAAGCAGTTCCAGGCATGCCCGCCCTTCCCGCCCCAAGAAGCGGAGGTGGTCAGACCTTCGGAGGTGAGGTCAAAGGAGACCTGAAGTTTTAGAGCCGAGCGGAGGTTGTTATCTTTCGGTTCAGGCTCGATAACGACTTCAGGTTCCACGGTGGCGGCTGCCTCGTCGATCGGGGTGATTTCATCCGCGAGCAATTCTTCGACCTCGTAGAGTGCGGCGACGACGTAAGGAGCACCGTTTTCTTCCTCGGGAAGTGACGTACGCCATTCGAGCTGGTTCTCTCCGAGTTCGATGACCGCCCGGACGGTTTGATCATCTATGCGTGTGACCGCTTCGGCCGAATCGATTTTTAACTCAAGCGAACGAACCAGGCCTTCGGTGTAGATTCTGCGCCCTTCTTCCAGGTCAGCGGCTTCGAATGAGGCCTCCCACTCTTCGGGAATCGACGCAAACCACCTTTCCAAGGCTTCCGTGGAATAGGAGCGATTAGCCGGTCGTGGGGTAGACATCGACGAAAGTGAATTAAACCGTCATATTTTTGTCGTTTCAACCCCCAAAGTCTGGCTTTTTTTGAGCAGCGTCTGGGCTTGTTAATAAAGCTCAGAATGGCTAGGGTTCTCACTCCTTTCTTCGTCACTTAAATGAAACATCTTAGTGTAGGAACCCGTTGGAATGCCGATCTCGTCGCGACTTATCATGAGCGCTGGACGGCTGACCCGACCTCCGTCGATGCCGAATGGCGTACCTTTTTTGAAGGGTTCGAGTTAGGTGTCAGCCTTCCTCCGAAAGCTTCTACGAAAAACAGCGGTCCCGTTGGCTCGGGTGTCGATGCCGCTTCGCAATGGAAGGTCTTGGCGGCGATCAACGCCTATCGGCTTCTCGGACATCTTCAAGCCCGGCTCAATCCGCTCTTCGATGCCACTCCTCACTTCGAGCTCACCGATAAGGCTTTGGGGCTCGATGGTGTCGCACCTGATAAGATTTTTAATACCGGTGATTTCTTAGGTGGCAAATCGTTACCCCTCTCCGAGATTCTTGCCAAACTTAAATCCATTTACTGCGGACCCATCGGCGTTGAATATACGCACATCCAAGACGGCGAGCGTCGTCGTTGGCTCCAGGATCGCATCGAATCGTGCGGCCTTCGCCCTGCTTATGACGCGGATGCGCGTAAGCGTTTTTTGCATGCGATCGTTCAGGCCGAGCAGTTCGAACGTTTCTTGCACCGTACTTTCGTAGGTGCGAAACGTTTTTCGGTCGAAGGCGGCGAGGTCATCATGGCCGCCCTCGAACAGCTTTTACATCGTTCTCCTGGGCTAAAGATCACGGATATCGTACTAGGGATGGCCCATCGCGGTCGGCTTAATGTCTTGGTAAACTTCTGCGGCAAGAAGCCCGAGCAACTTTTCTCCGCTTTCTCCGAACATCACCTTCCTGATACCTCCACCGGAGACGGTGATGTCAAATACCACTTGGGTTATGAAGGCGAACGAAACGTGGGTGGGAAAAAAATCGCCATCTCTTTGGCCTATAATCCGAGCCATCTCGAAGCCGTCAATCCCGTCGCTCTTGGGCGCACGCGCGCACGCATCGACCTGCAAGCAGGAGCGAACAGGGCTGACGCCCTTCCTGTCCTGATTCACGGTGATGCCGCTTTTGCTGGCCAAGGCGTGGTGATGGAAACCTTGAATCTCGCCGGCTTAAAGGGTTACTCGGTGGGTGGCACTATTCATCTCGTAAGTAATAATCAAGTCGGCTTCACCACGAATCCTGATGAAGCCCGTACCGGTCATCATTGTACCGAAATCGCCAAGTTCACCGAATCCCCGATTCTTCACGCTAACGGTGACGACCCTGATGCCGTTGTCTTAGCTACCGAAATCGCCCTGGAGTACCGGCAGAAATTTGGCGCGGATGCGGTCGTTGATATCGTATGTTACCGACGTTACGGACATAACGAAACTGACGAACCTGCTTTTACGCAGCCCGTACTTTATCGTAACATCACCTCTCACCCTTCCGTTGCCGAACTGTATGCTTCCCGTCTGACCGAATCCGGTTCGACCCCAGACGGCCTGCTGGTGGCGTTGCGCACGGAATGCGAAGTCCTGCTGAACGCCGCGCAAGATCGCGCCCAAGCTGCCGTCGCGGTCGAAATCGAAGCGCGGAAGAAGCAACCAGCCGAAGTGCGCCCGTTCAATTCTCCTTACGATTTTAAAACGGACACTTCCGTTGCGGCTTCCCTGCTGGATAAGGTTGCTCCGGCGTTGTGGCAGATGCCGCCTGATTTCAGTCCGAACCCGAAAATAAAACGCCTCCTGGATATCAAAGCCGAAGCTTTCAAGTCGGGCGTTAATTTTGACTGGTGTCTCGGCGAGGGCCTGGCCTTCGCGACTTTACTGGCCGAAGGCCATCCGATCCGCCTTTCTGGCCAAGATTGCGAACGCGGTACGTTTTCGCATCGCCATGCCGTTTTACACGATCCTTCCAATGATGCGGAGTATTGTCCGCTGTCTTCCGTAGGCGGCGCGAAGATCGAGTTGGTCAATTCATCGCTTTCGGAATATGCGGTGCTCGGATTTGATTACGGCTACTCATTGGAGGCGCCTGACTCTCTGGTCATCTGGGAGGCTCAATTCGGCGATTTCGCCAATGGCGCTCAGATCATCATCGACCAATTCCTAGCTTCAGCTGAATCGAAATGGGGTCAGACCAGCGGCCTTACCCTTCTTTTGCCTCACGGCTACGAAGGACAGGGGCCCGAACACTCATCAGCCCGGCTGGAACGTTTCCTTCAGTTGTGCGCGGAGAATAACCTTCAGGTCATTCAACCCTCCACACCTGCCCAGATTTTCCACGCCTTAAGGCGCCAAGTTAAGGCTGAATTGCGTAAGCCCTTGGTCGTCCTGACTCCTAAAAGCTTATTGCGGCACAAGGCTTGCGTCAGCGTTCTGGCTGACTTCACCGCTGGAGAATTCTGCACGGTGATCCCCGACGCGACACCTGCTCCAAAGACATCCAGGTTGGTTATTTGCTCCGGAAAAATCTTCTACGAACTTGATGCCGAACGTCAGGCGAAGAAGGATGCCGACACGAGCATACTGCGTCTTGAGCAATTCTATCCTTTTGATGCCGCGAATCTGAAGAAACTCTATCAGCAACTTGGCGCTCCAAGGAAAATCATTTGGGCGCAAGATGAACCCAAGAACATGGGTGGTTGGTCTTTCGTTGCCCCGCTGATCGAGGAATGCCTCGGTCTTCGCCCGCTCTATGCCGGTCGCGACGCCGCTGCCTCCCCTGCCGTTGGTTCGCTCGCAGTTCATAAAATCGAGCAAGCGGATGTCATCCGGCAGGCTTTCACCCGCTAATCAAGCTCAGTAGATTTACTTGCTGGGTCAGTATGTCCCGCTACTACCCTGTGAATGGACATAAGTCGTCCATTATACGCCTATTTCCCCGTTGAAACAGTCCGCAAGGAGTTCCAAGGTTACCTACTTACTTTACATGGCTGTCGACGTCAAAATCCCTCCCATGGGAGAATCTATCACCGGTGGGCTCTTGGCCGCCTGGTTGGTGCAATCTGGGGACGCGGTCCGCAAGGGCCAACCTCTCTTCTCCTATGAAACCGATAAGGTTACTTCTGAAGGTACGGCCGAAATCGACGGTCAGCTGACCATAGCCGTCCCGGCTGGAACGGAAGTCTTGGTCGGGCAGATCGTTGCCAGCATCGAAGCCGGTGCTGCGGGTTCGGTTCCCGCACCAAGCTCCCCTGCCGTAGCGAGCGTGGCTCCAGCCCCTGTCGTGGCGCGACTGGCGAAAACGGAGGTGAATATTTTAAATAAATCTGGTCCGGCCGCTGAGATTTCTCCAGCCGTGCGTCGCATTGCGGCTGAGACGGGATTGAATCCTGCTGCCCTCGAAGGTAGCGGCAAAGCCGGTCGTGTGACCAAAGGCGATATGTTGGCCGCCTTGGCCGGTCAGTCTCCCATCCTGGCCGTCGATTCGAGCGCATCCCGCACTGCTGCCGCACCTGCTTCCGTTGGCGTTGCTTCAGCCTCTGCACCGGTCGTACCGGTAGCGGCCGTCATTCCTTCGCGCGATGGCCGGACCTCGCGCAAGAAGATGTCACCCTTGCGCCGAAAGATCGCCGAAAGACTCGTTCAGGCGAAGTCAGAGACGGCGATGCTCACGACTTTCAATGAGGTCAACATGGCACCGGTCATGGAGTTGCGCAAACGTCATGGTGAGGAATTCCTCAAGAAATACGGCGTCAAACTTGGTTTCATGTCCTTCTTCGTCAAGGCAGCGGTTCAGGCCATGAAAGAAGTGCCGGCCATCAACGCGCAGCTTGACGGTGAAGAGATCGTGGAAAATCACTTCTATGATATCGGCGTCGCGGTCGGTACGGATAAAGGCCTCATGGTCCCTGTCGTCCGTGATTGCGATCAGCTTTCTTTTGCGGCCATCGAAAAAAGCATCGGGGATTACGGCAAGCGCGCCCGTGACGGTAAGATCCAATTGGCGGAACTGCAGGGAGGCATCTTCACCATTTCCAATGGGGGTATCTACGGCTCGATGCTTTCGACGCCGATCCTCAACCATCCTCAGGCGGCCATCATGGGGCTGCATAATATCGTTGAGCGGCCCGTAGCGGAGAACGGCCAGGTGGTCATTCGTCCTATCATGTATCTAGCCCTCTCTTACGATCACCGTATCATCGATGGCAAGGAAGCCGTCACCTTCTTGGTCAAGGTACGTCAATTCATCGAAGACCCTCAACGCCTTCTATTCGGCGTCTAATCACCCCTTTTTTTCTTACCTCAATGTCTCAACTCGATCTCGTCATCATCGGCTCCGGTCCCGGCGGTTATGTGGCTGCCATCAAGGCCGCCCAGCTAGGCCTCAAGGTCGCGCTGGTTGAAAAAGACCAAAGCTTAGGTGGCACCTGCCTCAACATCGGCTGCATTCCTTCCAAAGCTTTGCTCCATTCCACTGAAGTCTGGCATCACGCCCGTGATAGCAAAAAGCATGGCATCGTCGGGGCTGATAAGCTGACCTTTGATGTTTCGGCGTTGATGGCCAATAAGGATAAGGTGGTGGGTCAGCTCAATAAAGGTGTCGAATTTCTGGTCACTAAGCGCGGTGTCGAGGTCGTTCGCGGCCTTGGTCGTTTGGGCAAGCCCGGCGAAGTCCTGGTCCGCAGTTCTGCCGGCGAGCGCATCCTGAACACGAAAAATATCCTGATCGCGACTGGCTCAGTACCGATTGAATTACCCTTCATGAAATTTGACGGTGAGACGGTGATCTCGTCAGATCATGGGATCGCCTTGAAGAGCGTCCCGGAAAAGATGGTCGTCGTGGGTGCGGGCGCGATCGGACTGGAGCTCGGCTCCGTTTGGTCACGTCTCGGTTCTCAGGTTACAGTGGTCGAAATGCTCACCACTATCGGTGGACCTTCTTATGACGCAGATATCGCCAAAGCCGCCCAGACCGCTTTGGAAAAACAAGGGATCAAATTTGAATTGGGCACCAAGGTGACTGGCGTTAAAAAGAGCGCAGCTGGTTTTGCCCTGACGGCTGAGCGTGATGGTAAGGTCCTTGAATTCCCTGCGGATAAGATCTTGGTCGCCGTCGGCCGGAAGGCCAATACGACGGGTCTGGGTGCCGCCGAAGCCGGCCTAAAGCTCGACGAACGCGGCCGGGTTGTCATCGATGGCCATTTCTTGACCAACCTGCCTGGAGTATACGCCATCGGCGATGTGGTCGCCGGTCCGATGCTCGCGCACAAAGCCGAAGAAGAAGGCGTGGCCGTCGCGGAGAACATTGCCGGGAAGCATGGCCATGTGAATTATGCAGTCATTCCGGGCGTGATCTATACCGACCCTGAGGTTGCTTCCGTGGGAATTTCTGAAGCCGAGGCCAAAGCCAAGAATATCGAAATTAAAATCGGTAAGTTCCAGTTGAGCGGTAACGGTCGGGCAATTGCCACCGACGGTACCGCGGGCATGATTAAGGTCATCGCTTGTGCGAAGTCCGATAAAGTTTTAGGCGTGCAGATGGTAGCTAAAGGTGCGTCTGAAATGATTGCCGCTGCTTGCGCTCACATGGAATACGGCGGCAGCGCCGAAGATGTCGCTCGGACTTGTTTTGCCCATCCGACTGTCAGCGAATCTTTCAAAGAAGCCGCCATGGCCGTCAGCAAGATGAGCATCCACTCGCTTTAAGGGATGCCTAACGGCGGACCAGATTGTTGCGGTAATTGCTCCCACAACCGGGCCGTGCAAGAAATGGCCCACCCCCACCCTTCGGATCGAGAAAAGTTCCGACGCATTTCTTTCTGCACGTTACGCCAAGTTGCTCTTTCCAACCCTTTCTGGACTTATTGTGATAACTTCGGTTACGGCAAAAAGCCTGAATTGCGTAACGTCGATGAACCTCTGATCGGGTCGATCACCAGCAGCGGTCTTTATGAAGGTTATGTGCGCATCCCATGGCACGATGCAGTCGAACCGCACGTTTCCGTCCCCGCAGTTTGTTCGATTTGCCAACGCCAGACCGACGTTGGCATCACCATTCTTCACGCGGGACACACTCTTGGATTCTGCACAAATCAGCATTACGTGCGCTGGTGGTTGACCCAACATGTAGATGCCGCCTTTAACGCTGAAAATTTCGAGTCACCCGAAGAACGTTTCAAAGAGCCCGAAGGTCCAAGGTAACGCACGAAAACATCCAATTAAAATCCGACAAGGGGCGGATAAAATTAAAGAAGGGGCCAGGCTTGCCACGGCACACGAGTAAACTGACTGCCGTTGCTTCCTTCCGGACCTGGCGGGATTCGTCGGCTACCCGCTGCATGGGGCCTGGCTTACCTATATTCATGGGGGGGCAATCCGCTCTTTTCAATCTCCAACTTACACCCTAATCATTCAGTTTCCCGATGGCCGAAATCCCTAAATCTTACGACCCCCAAGGCGTCGAATCTGTCTGGTACGACCGTTGGTTAGCTGCCGGTTGTTTCAAGGGCAAGGTGGACCCGAAGCGCGAAGCTTTCGCCGTCATGATCCCGCCTCCGAACGTCACCGGCGTGCTGCATATGGGTCACCTGCTCAATAACACGCTACAAGATATCATGGTGCGTCGGGCCCGTCAGGAAGGAAAATCAGCCTTATGGTTAGCCGGCACCGATCACGCCGGTATCGCCACGCAATCTCGCGTCGAAAAAGAGTTACGCCAAAAACAAGGCAAGACCCGTCATGATTTGGGCCGGGAGAAGTTCATCGAGACTGCTTCGGAGTGGCGGGATAAACATGGTGGTATCATCTTAGGTCAGTTACGGAAACTGGGCGCATCCTGTGATTGGGATCGAACGGTGCACACCCTCGACGCCGGTTATTCGCAAGCGGTGTTGCAAGCCTTCGTCACCCTCTACGAACGTGGGTACGTCTATCGTGGCAAACGAATGGTCAATTGGTGCCCCGTCTCCCAGACCGGCTTATCAGATGAAGAGGTGATTATGAAGCCCTCGAAAGGGTCGCTGTTCCGCATGCGTTACGAAGTCGTGGAACTACCAGGTACTTTTTTAGAAATCTCCACGACCCGGCCTGAGACCATTCCCGGAGACATGGCCGTCGCCGTTCACCCGGGAGACGAGCGTTATCAGAACCTAATCGGGAAGCACGTCTGGCGCCCCTTCCCTCGTGCGCCGATACCCATCGTGGGCGATAACGCGGTCGACCCAGCATTCGGTACCGGTGTCCTGAAGGTCACCCCGGCGCACGATCGGACGGACTTTGACATCGGCAAGCGTCATGGACTCACGGTCCTCGACGTCATGAATCCCGACGGCACGATGAGCGCCGATGCCGGCCCTCTTGCTGGCCTTGAACGCTTCAAGGCCCGAGAAGCCGCAGCTAGGCTGCTGGATGAACTAGGTGCGTTGGTAAAGACCGAGCCTTATGAGAATACCGTTGGTTATTCGGAGCGAGCCGATGTTCCCATTGAGCCCCGCTTAAGCGAACAATGGTTTATCCGCTACCCGAAGATCGAAGAGGCCAAGCGGGCCGTGACGAGCGGCATCATTCGCTTCCACCCCGAACGCTGGACCAAGACTTACCTGCATTGGCTGGATAACATCCAAGATTGGTGCGTCAGCCGGCAGTTATGGTGGGGACATCGGATCCCGGTTTGGTATCGGAAAGGTTCCGACCGTAACGAGGCGATCAATCGTCACGTTTCCCTGACCCCTCCGGCTGATCCGCAAAACTGGGAACAAGATTCCGACGTGCTGGACACGTGGGCGTCCTCATGGCTTTGGTGCCTGGCGACCCTCGGTTGGCGTAAGCCCGGCGAGACGACCGATGAATTGAAGCACTGGTATCCGACCGGTGCTCTCGCGACGGGACCAGATATCATCTTCCTCTGGGTCGCTCGTATGATTATTGCCGGACTTGAATTATACGGACCGGAAAAGAAAACCCTCACCGACGACGAAATCCGGGCCCGTATCCCTTTTAAGAGGGTTTATTTCAATGGTATCATCCGCGATAAGCAGGGCAGAAAAATGTCCAAGAGCCTAGGCAACTCCCCGGAGCCCTTGGATTTGATCGCGAAATTCGGCGCAGATGGCCTGCGCTTCGGGCTTCTTTCCATCGCACCCAAAGGCCAAGACATCCTGTTCGACGAAGATCGCGTCTCTCAGGGGCGTAACTTTTGTAACAAGCTCTGGAATGCCTCCCGCTTTCGTCAGATGTCCGGGCCGATGTTTGATAACTCGTCCCTGACCAGCATCATCAGCCGCATCAAGTCAGAGCATCTGGACGATGACGATTTCGCCATCCTGCAAGGTTTGGCTGAACTCACCGACGCGACGACCAAGCATCTTGAGGAGCACGAGTTCACCGCTTACGCTCAGGGTCTCTACACATTCTTCTGGGGCGACTTCTGCGATTGGTATGTCGAGGCTTCTAAGGCCCGTCTCGCTGATGCATGGCTCCGTGATACCTGCCTTGCGGTCCAAGACCTTGTCTTGCGCCAATTCCTGCTGCTGCTGCATCCCGTCGCGCCATTCATCACCGAAGAGCTTTGGCACTTGTTAGGCTACGGAGCCGAGAATGATTTCATCCAGCAACATCATACCGGCACCGGGGGTGACCTCTTGCGGGCGCTCCGTGATAATGGCATCAAGCTGGTAGCATCCAAGGTCTCAGATGTCGCCCAGTTAAGGGAATTCGTGGCGATCATCCGCGCGTTGAAATCGCAGAATAACCAAGCCACCCGTCGCGACACGGTAGTGACAGTGATTGCCAAGGATACATCAGGTCGAACGCTCATCGAAAATAATCGCGACAAGTTATACCGCATGGCCGGCTTGTCCGCTTTGGATTTCGCCGCTGATGCAGGTAGTCGACCCGGAATGCTTTCGGGACTCGGTATCGTCGTATTAGAGCAAAGCGGCACAGTAGACGTGGCCGCCGAAACCATGCGTCTCACCAAAGAGTTGGAAAAAATCGACAAAGTGGTCGCGGCTGGGGAAGCAAAGCTCACCAATGAAACCTTCGTTTCGAAGGCACCCCCTCAGATTCTTGAAGGTGCTCGAAAGCAATTAGAAGAAGCCAAAGCCAAACGCGACGAGTTGTCTCGGATGTTGAAAACTCTCGGCTCATAATGCCTCTTATCCGTCAGCACTTCGATAAAACATCTGCGGCCAAGGTCGTCGCCAAAGATATCGCTGACTTGATTGGTTTACGCTCGCTATCGGGCAAGAAGACCGTGCTCGGACTTGCGACCGGCTCGACGCCCTTGCCTCTTTATGCGGAGCTTATCCGCCTGCACCG
>DKND01000044.1:43811-44242 GCA_002470605.1 Opitutia bacterium UBA7397 | reverse complement strand
TTGGCGGGATTGACCTGCAAATCCTCGGCATCGGACGTACGGGTCATATCGGCTTTAACGAGCCGCCATCGGATGCCGCTTGTCGCACGCGACGCGTCACGCTCAACGCGATCACCCGATCGGATAATGCAGGTTTCTTCGGAAGCCCCGAGTCGGTACCGACGGAAGCTCTCACCATGGGTGTCGGTACCATCTTGGAGGCCAAAAAAATTGCCCTACTGGCTTTTGGCGCAGGCAAGGCGGAGATTGTCCGTAGAGCTTTCGACGAAAAACCTAACGTTGGTTGCCCGGCGACCTGGCTTCAGCTTCACCCTGACTGCACCTTCCATCTAGATGCCGCAGCCCATAGCACACTCTAAAATTAGCCTTTTGCGACCACCTCTACACGTATCAGAAATCGATCCGGACCAGGTTCCTGCGGCCTTATGGAC
>DKND01000044.1:42930-43754 GCA_002470605.1 Opitutia bacterium UBA7397 | reverse complement strand
GTCGAGCGGACCTTGAAATTCCTGTTATGGTCACGAGGTGGCAATCAGGTAAAAATCGCCGGTACGTTGGCGAATCATTTTGTCGATAAGCTTGTCGAATCATACCGGCAGGAGGGTGAGCGGGCCTTTGATTACGCGTTCCACCTGAAAATATTTGAAACTCCCATCGTCATCCGTGCGATTACCGAAGCTGAGATACCTAATCCGCATAGTTCTGTTCTAAAGTTAGGAAAACACTTGGATGGCTGTCGGATTGGCTTTGACCTTGGTGGCTCTGACCGGAAGTGCGCCGCCCTCATCGAGGGGAAGGTGGTTTTTTCTGAAGAGGTTAAATGGGATCCGTACTTTCAGTCTGATCCGAACTATCACCTCGCGGGAATTCGTGATTCTCTGAATCGAGCCGCTGCTCACCTCCCGCGCGTCGATGCAATCGGGGGCTCATCTGCTGGGGTGTATCTAAATAATAAAGTACGTATCGCATCCCTTTTCCGGGGCGTCACTGATCCGGACATTTTCGCGGAAAAGGTTTCCGGCATCTTCCTTGACCTCGCCAAGGAATGGAAAGTCCCCTTTCAAGTTTTGAATGATGGCGACGTGACGGCGCTTGCCGCCTCTATGAGTTTGGGGCGCAATGCCGTCCTCGGCGTTGCCATGGGAACCAGTGTCGCTGCTGGCTTCGTGGATGCTGAGGGGAGCCTGACCCATTGGCTAAGTGAGCTCGCTTTTGTCCCGGTTGATTACCGTGATCAAGGCCCCTTGGATGAATGGTCCGGTGACCAAGGGTGCGCCGTTCAATACTTCAGCCAACAAGCCGTCGGCCGTCT
>DKND01000044.1:36029-42909 GCA_002470605.1 Opitutia bacterium UBA7397 | reverse complement strand
TGGCCCAAGGCGACCCGCGGGCGCATAAGGTTTATGAGGCTATCGGTATCTCCCTAGGATATGCAGTCGCGCATTTCGCCAGTTTCTACCCAATCAACGCCCTCCTGATCATGGGACGTGTGACGACTGGGTCTGGAGGCGATTTTATCATCGCTCGAGCCATGATGGTGCTTCGCGACGAGTTTCCGGAACTTCGTATCGACCTTATTACTCCGAACGAGAAGGATAAACGGCACGGTCAGGCCATCGCCGCCGCTTCGCTTCCACCTCTCTCATAATTTGGAATGAAACTATCCCCTCAAGCTGACGTCTTTGTTCCCGATGCCCTTGGAGGTCCCGAGGCCTTTTCGCGGACAACTCATTTAGGTATTGGCGCCCACCAGGATGACCTCGAGTTCATGGCGTTCCACGGTATTCTCGCCTGCTATGATCAAACGGACCATTGGTTCGGCGGCGTCATCTTGACGGACGGTCGTGGAAGTTCCCGCTTGGGCGTTTATCGCGACTGGACTGATGCGCAGATGGCCGCTGAGCGTGTTCAGGAGCAAAGGCGAGCAGCTACGCTCGGCCAGTATAGTTTCGTAGCACAACTCGGGTATGCGAGCGAGGACGTCCGCTTGAAGCAAGCCGAGGCGTCCCGGACGGAGATATTATCAATCTTGAATGCTACCCGGCCCAAAGTGGTCTACGTCCACAATCTTGCCGATAAGCATGATACCCATGTGGGTTGCGCCCTGCGTTGCATCGAAGCCCTTCGCCTTCTCCCTCGCGATCAAAGACCGGAAAAGGTCTACGGCTGCGAAGTCTGGCGCGATTTAGATTGGTTGGTAGATGACGAAAAGACTCCCATGCCTATCTCTGGACGCCCTGAGCTTGCTCAGCAGCTCAATGCGATCTTTGCCACGCAGATTGCGGGGGGTAAACGCTACGACCTTGCGGTGCTTGGTCGCCGCACGGCAAACGCTACTTTTAGCAATGCCCATAGTTCCGATCGCGAAACCTCGATGCAATGGGCCATGGATCTTACCCCGCTCATCCAGGATGATACCCTTGATCCGCTCACTTATGTCACTGGCTTCGTCGACCGTCTTAAGTCAGACATCACCGCACGCATCCGCCGCTCCCTCTGAAATCCTATGAAACCTACGCTCCTCGTTCTCGCCGCCGGCATGGGTAGCCGCTATGGCGGACTTAAGCAAATCGACCCCATGGGCCCCTCGGGCGAGACCATCCTGGATTATTCGGTCTATGACGCCATTCGTGCCGGTTTCGGTAAGGTCGTGTTTATCATCCGACCTGACTTCGAAAAAGATTTCCAAGAGCGTATCGTCCAGAAGTTCGCCGACAAAATCGAGGTCGGCTTCGCTTTCCAGACCTTGGATCGGTTGCCTGCCGATTTTAAACTTCCCTCAGGCCGGGAGAAACCTTGGGGGACCACCCATGCGATCTTGTGCGCGCGCGATAGCGTCCATACCCCCTTCGCCGTGATCAATGCGGACGACTTTTACGGCCGCGATTCTTACGCTGTATTGGGCCAACAACTCAAGAAATTGAGTAACGAATCCACGGCCTATTGCATGGTCGGGTTTACCCTCAAGAATACCCTATCAGAGCATGGTACAGTAGCTCGTGGCGTCTGCAAAGCAGATGCGCAAGGTCTGCTCACGGATATCGACGAAATGACCAAGATAGCCAAGACTCCTCAGGGTGGCAGGAATACGGCTGAGGATGGTAAGATCACTGAACTTTCCGGCAATGAACCTGTCTCGATGAATATGTGGGGTTTCACTCCGCACATCTTCAAGCAACTCGAACAACTTTTTGCCGAATTTCTTGCGACCAAGGGTCAGGAATTGAAAAGCGAATGCTACATCCCCCTTTCAGTCGGTAGCCTTGTCAGATCAGGTCAAGCGACGTGCCTGGTACTTCGGACCGATTCTACATGGTTCGGGGTGACTTATCGGGAAGATAAAGCCATCGTCCAGGCGAGCATTCTGGAAGAGGTTAAGCGTGGCGCTTATCCGCATAAACTCTGGGCGTAGAGCCTTCCCTGCCGTGCCCGATCATCATCCAGTCACGGCAGCTCAAGCCTTCGATCTTCCCGGAGAATTGGTTTATGCCCTTCCCTACGGAAGCGGGCATATCAACGATACGTATGCCCTTGAAGTCGACGTTTCGGGTAAGATTGTTCGTTATATCCTGCAGAGGATTAACCAGAATGTCTTTAAGGCTCCCGACGCTTTGATGGAGAATGTGGAGCGGGTCTGCCATCACACGCAACAGAAGCTTGCGACCCAGGGGCGGCCTGATGCCTTTCGCAGAGCTCTAAGGCTAATCCCGACCCGCCGAGGGCGCAATTGGCTTACTGATGCCAAGGGGCAATGCTGGCGCTGTTATAACTTCATCGAAAACGCTACGGGTCACGACGTCGTAAGTTCCGTGCGCCAGGCTCATGCCGCCGCTCGTGCCTTTGGCGCGTTTCAGGCCATGCTAGCCGACCTTCCCGGAGTGAGGCTCAATGAAACCATTCCGAACTTTCACCATACGCCGACACGTTTTGCTAATTTTAAGGAGGCCCTCAAGAAGGACACCCAAGGACGGGCAAAGTATGCCGAGAGTGAAATCAGTTTCGCACTTGAACATGAACACCTTGCTTCGCTGATTACTGGGGCCCTCGAGCGGCAAGAAATCCCTGAACGCGTCACTCACAATGACACCAAGCTTAATAATGTGCTGATCGACGATGCATCACAGGAAGGGCTTTGCGTTATCGATCTGGATACCGTGATGCCCGGCTCAGTCCTTTATGATTTCGGCGACCTTGTTCGCACCTCCACCTCACCGGCAGCGGAAGATGAAACCGATCTGGATAAGGTTTGCATGCAGCTGCCTATGTTTGCCGCACTCGTCGAAGGCTACTTGTCTTCGGCTAAGGTATTCCTGTCGCCCCGCGAGGTAGCGCTCCTCCCGCAGGCAGGTCAGGTCATCACTTATGAGATCGGGTTGCGTTTTCTGACCGACTGGCTCGAAGGCGACGTATATTTCAAATACAAACGTCCGAACCATAACCTTGATAGAGCCCGGACGCAGTTTAAGTTAGTGGATTCAATCACGGCCCAATTGCCTGCGATGCGCCAAACCGTTACCCAATTATCCTGATGCGCATCCTGATCACCGGCGGAGCGGGTTTCATCGGATCTCATCTGGCCCGACATTTTCAAGGTAAAGCAGAGGTGGTGGTCCTGGATAATTTCAGGACCGGAGACAGGCGAAATCTAGACGGACTCGATTGTAATTTGATCGAAGCATCAATTCTTGACCAAGCGCGCGTCGCTGAGGCCATGAAGGGCGTAGATCAAGTATTCCACTTAGCTGCCTTGGTATCCGTCCCAGAATCCGTCAGTAATCCCACCGAAACAAAACAGCTCAACGTGCAAGGAACGCTGACTATTCTGGAAGCTGCGGTACGCGGCGGGGTTCAAAAGGTGGTCTTAGCCTCCTCTGCGGCAATCTATGGCAATAATCCAGTCGTGCCTAAGTGCGAAACGATGACGCCCGAACCTCAATCGCCGTATGCCTCTACGAAGTTATCGGGTGAACAACTTTTAGAGACATTCCATCAAAGACATGCTCTTTCGACGACGAGTCTCCGTTTTTTCAACGTATTCGGCCCGCGTCAAAATCCCCAATCCGCCTACGCGGCAGCCGTACCCATTTTTATCACGCAAGCCCTACAGGGTAAACCTTTGGTGATTTTCGGAGATGGCACGCAAACGCGAGATTTCATCTATGTTCAAGACATCACGCAAGCACTCGCCTATGTCGCCGAACGGGAATCCGTCATCGGCACTTACAATGTCGGTCATGGGCAGGGGTTGAGCATCTTGAGCCTGGCCGAAAAGATAATCGCCCTGACAGGCTCGAAGTCCTCGATCGAATATCGCCCCGGTCGAGCGGGAGATGTGAAAGATTCGGTAGCTTCCCCGGAGAAACTGCATTCAGTTGGATGGAAGGCCTCGGTTTCCTTCGATCAAGCCCTCTCGGAGACGATAAGGTATTTCAAAAGCGTTACTGCGTGACCGTTAGCGTAAAGCGCAGGTATTGGTCCGCTCCGTCATTCACGTTTAACCAAAAATCGTAGTCACCTGGAGCGGGAAGTCGTAAGCGGAACGCGAGCGAGGGTTGGCCGTCATACTCTCCTCCTTCAAGCGAAGGATGCATATGAGCATAGCCGGGATTACTGCCCGCATCGCCGAATAACACCGCATGGCCTAAAGAACCCATCAAAGGGTACAATTTCACGGCCTGGTTGTCCTTGCCGGCTAATTTGACTCTAATTAGGGCCGTTTGGCCTGTCCGAAAAGTATTGGAGGTATGACTCATCAGCCTGAGACCTTCCGTCGCTTTGATGTTGTCACGCGCTTTTACCGGCAAGGGGGCACTACACTCCGCCAACATCACCCGCTCGCTGCGTCGTGGAACGAAATCTACAAAAGCTTGGAGCATCACGCCCGGCTGGCTTGCCCAAAATTCTGTTGGTAGCTGAAAACTCCATCGCCCATCTTCGGTCGGGTTCGGGTGAAGGTGCACGTATGCTCGGTCACCCTGAGCTTGCCGTAAGTGCAAGTGGATTTTCTGGGTGTGTGAAAGGGAGATTTCGTGATCCAGCATCGGTCGATCGTCTTCGCCTTTCAGCCAGAGGAAACTCGGACCGTCCGCATTGAGGGCGAGTTCCATCCGGACCGGAAACTGCAATTTCTTTGGCGAATAATAATTGGCTTCTTCATTGATGCCACAGAACTCGACGCCACGCACCAAGAGAGGTTCATGCTGGCCATGCAGTAAGGCGCAATGCGTGTCAGGTAGGAAACTAAGCGCCAGATAACCCAAGAGGGCCACGAGCGTAATAATTCCAATCTGGGTCCGCTGGCTCATTTGCGAGCTGGTGCCAGCATTTGGGTAAAGATTTGGGCCACTTCGGTGGCATCAAAGACCGCGCCCTCTTTTCGTCTCACGATCCGTCCTTCGGCACTGACGATGATCAAGGCAGCGTTATGGACGATTGTTCCGTCATCCCTAACGGTCAGGATGCCATAATGCTTCATCAGGTCTTTAATCTGCCCAGGGTCACCCGTCAGGAAGCGATGTCGCTGCGGGTTGATCTGGTAACCGTCCGCATAGGCCTTCAGGACCCCGGGGGAGTCGTTCTCGGGATCGAAGGTAATGCTGAGCAGACGAACTGTGGCCAGGCTGGCGTCCTTATCCAGCAGGTCGGATAAGTTCTTCATGGCTTGGGTCGAGGCCGGGCACATGCGTGCGTTGCGGCAGCTCGTAAAAATAAAGTTTATCGCCAGTGGCGTACCCAGGATATCTTTCTTGGTCACTAATTTGGAGGTTTGATCCCACAAAGCCATGTTCGGAACCAGCTCGGATGGCATCCGGGTTACCAGTCGACCTTTATCCATCGTTTCGAGGTGCAAGGCATCGGTGATCTCAGCGATTTGGCGCAATGCTTCGGGTTCGGCGGGAAACATTCGTAAGGCCAACTCAGGGTCGACCGAGGCATTGATTTCGAATCGGGCACGGCGCCCTTTCCATGAGATACTATTATCTCCGCTCGAAAGTTTGATTTTATTCGTAGAAGTCTGGCGGGGTTCTCCTGATGGACCGAGGAGTTGGATCTCTGCGGAACTATCTTTTAAATCCTGCTTAATGATCAGGGCTTCCAAGACTTTCGAAGACTCAGCGGCGAGTCCGACATTGAACCAAAGCAAGATCCCTAGGAGTGCGGGGGGTAGTTTCATAATTGGTCGCCCGAAGGCCCGAGCATCAGTTCCATCATTCCATGTCGAACTCCACGATGCGTCAGGTGGAAAGCCTCGGCTCCGGTCAGGTCCGCCAAGGTGCATAAAGTCACTAAGGCTGCCGGCATGATGTCTAGGCGGTCCTTAGGCAGGCCCGGAACGCTTTGCCGTTCTTGGATATTCATCGCACATAATTTATCTTTGAGTTCCCGGATTCTTAAGAGAGGTAGGCGACCACCGACCGGCGCTTCTCCGATGGCACTAAGGTAAAGAGCGACGCTGGCGAAAGCTCCGCCGGCTCCGACGATTAGGAAGTTTTCCGCCGCTTTGTTAGGGATAATCGTACTCAGGGTGTTGAGGAGGTGCGAACGAATCGAAGATTGGTCATGTTCATCGACGATGCCTAAGCCTCCGCGCAGATAGCCGTGCGTCAATCTTACCGACCCCAAGGCGAAACTGCGGGCCAAAGTGCACTGTTTCTCCCTCAAGGCCATGACCTCAAGGCTACCCCCTCCGAGATCGAAAGCTAAGATGTTCTTATAATCGGAGTAATGGACATCCGAACGTATAGCTGCGGCCGTCAGTCTGGCCTCAACTTCGCCGGAAATAGTCGTGAGACCTAAGCCGGTCTTGGCCTTGATCCGGTGCGAGAAGATTTCACGATTCTTGCAATCACGTACCGCACTCGTCCCAAGAATGACGATACGTTCGGCGCCATGCCCGCGGGCGAAGGCTATGAGACGCACAATTCCTTCGACCGCTTCGTCCATGATGTCAGAGGGTAACAGCGCCGCTTCGTCTCCAGGCTGGAAGAGCCGGATAGATTCGGAGCTTCGTCCAATCTCCTGCTGGGTTTTGCCGTCAACGACGGCAACCTTGATGGAGTTTGAACCGACATCAATAACGGCAATCTGGGTCATGATTAGTAGCGGAAATCTCCTTTAAAGCCGCTGTAGAAATGCATCCCATCTTGGGTATCGAATTCGGTTGAGCGAACAGCGGTGAAGAAACTAGCTGAAAAGGCTTTTAGCTGAAAGGCGGCTCCGAGGGCGAATTGTAAGACGACGGGCCGACGG